>JBAUDN010000021.1:0-4231 GCA_049678105.1 Microgenomates group bacterium | reverse complement strand
CAGATTGCTTTCGAAGTTGAATCGGGGTGAGAAGTTTTGGTCTAAGCCAAAAAATCTGTCTTCTCACCCCAGTTTGTTTAAGCTGCATCCCTTCAAGATGATTTTTTAACTTGCTTCAATTCTTCCTAGTAAAACCCAGGCAGCTTTGAGTGGCTTGTATGCACCCCCCTCATGTCTCCTATTATTTGCGTCAAATCGCATAAGCCCTTGATCACAGAGGTCTTTTATCACAGGAATGGGACGCTCTATACCGTGCGTTTTGTGTAATGCTTCCAAGAATTTTTCGCGTGGATATCCGCACGTCCCACAATGGTCAAGTAATTCGATCAGAACTACGCTTTGAGGCTGTGTTAAATTGGAACTCATTTTTTGCTCTCCTCTGTTCTAATAGATGGTTGACGGGTTTTCTGAGATGCAACTTTTTAACGTACTTTTCCTAAATTAATGTCTGCAAAAAAAGACAGATTTGGAATAAAAAACAACCTCACGGCTGCAGCTTATTTTAGCATTTGGCTAGCAGTACTTCAAGCTATAAAATTACCTAAATTGATATACTAGGTCTATGTTTCTTTTAATTGATAAACCTACGGGAGTTACTTCTCATGATGTTGTGGATAAAGTACGGGAAGTTGCTGGAGAGAAAAAGGTTGGACATGGTGGAACCTTGGATCCAAATGCAACAGGGCTTTTGATAATTGGGATTGGACGGGAGTCAACAAGAAAATTAGGAAAGGTTGCCAAAGACACAAAGAAAACTTATGAAGCGGAGATTTTTTTGGGTGAAGAGCGTGATACCGATGATGCCGAAGGAGTAATTATTTCAAGGGCAAAAGGATTTTTACCTCCGGGCAAGAATGAGATTGGAAAATTACTTACTTCATTCATTGGCGAGCAAACACAGATTCCTCCAGCTTACTCTGCTTTGAAAATAAGAGGCAAAAAAGCATATGAACTAGCAAGAAAAGGAGAAAAAGTTTCTCTTAAAAAGCGAAAGATAGTAATTCATTCTATTGAATTAGTTGATTATGAATATCCGATTTTAAAAATAAAGGCAACGGTTTCATCTGGTACTTACATACGATCTTTAGCCCTTGATATTGGCAGAAAAATTGGCAGCGGAGCGTATTTGAAAAACTTAAGAAGGACAAAAATCGGGAAGTTTGATGTTAAAGATGCCGTGAAGCTAGATAATTTAAGCAAGAATAATTTGAGTGATTTTGTAATTGAGATTGATTAGAATACAATATTAATCGTGAATTTATTTTCATCAATATTATTAGGAGTTCTTCAGGGTTTAACCGAATTTTTACCAATTTCTTCCTCCGGACATCTCGTTATAGCGCAAAGTTTAATTCCCGGGTTTAATCAACCGGGGGTTCTTTTTAATGTAGTTCTACACGGTGGAACTGTTTTGGCGGTTCTTTATTATTTTAGAGAACAATTACTTAAGATAAATTCAAAGTACCTTTTACTGCTTTTAGTCGGAACAATTCCGGCAGGAATAATTGGCCTATTTTTAGGTTCTTTTATAGAAGGGCTTTTTGACAACGTGCGCCTTGTTGGGTTTGCCCTTATTATTACAGGGATACTTAATTTTTTAACTGATAAGGCAAAAGCAAAAGGAAAAAAGATATTAATTAAGGATTCATTATTGATTGGAGTTACCCAGGCTTTAGCAATAATTCCAGGGATAAGTCGCTCCGGTGCTACAATTTTTGCAGGAACAAGCATGGGTGTTAAAAGAGAAGAAGCCGCTAAGTTTTCTTTTTTACTTTCAATACCTGCAATAGTTGGAGCAAATGTTTTGCAGTTTATAAACCACACGGCAGTAGTTATTGACGGAGCTGGTTTTTACCTGGCAGGATTTTTGGCAGCATTTTTCTCAGGAGTTCTGACTATCAATTTAGTTCTTAAGTTCTTGCTATCCCGAAAATTCAGGGTTTTTTCCCTCTACTGTCTGATTGTCGGAATTTTAGTGCTTATTTTGTAAAGATTAGAAGAATTTTAGGAAGAAAAAGAGTAAGGCCGACAATAATAGAAAGAAAAGCAGTTGATAGTACAGCGGCGGCTGAAATGTCCTTTGCTATTTTTGCCTGAGGAGTAATTTCTGGACTTATTAAGTCAATAAGTGTTTCAAGTGCCGTGTTCATGAGTTCAAAAATGAGAACCAGGAAGATAGTTAGGACTAAAATTATCCACTCCAAGGATGAAAAGCCCAAAAGATAGGCTGCAAAAATTGCGCTAATGGCAGCCACTAAATGAATGCGGAAGTTAGGTTCTTTCCTGATAGCTGTTTTTAGTCCATCAAAGGCGAACCGGAAGCTTTTACAAATTGCGTATTTTCGACTCATTTCTTTAGTATATCCAACTTATTGTTATCAAAGCAAAGATTGTGCTAGCATGGATTAACTTAATGGCAAGAAAGAAAAAAAGGAAATTTTTTCTATTTTTAGCTCCGGCACTAGCTGTCTTGGGAGCTTTGGTTTTTCTGGTTACTTCTAAGAAGACAGCCGTTCCTTTTGCCTGCAACCCCGTTAGTTATTCAGGTGAATTTAGACAGGATGAGAAACTTGCGGTTTTTGAAGGAGAGGAAATTTCTGTACCGGCGCTTTCAAGCGTTTCTGTAAAAGATATGGTTTTGGGTGTGGCTGCTCCGGGTGAGCGTTGGATTGAGGTAGATTTGTCGGAGCAAAGATTAAGAGCTTGGGACGGAAATGCTCTCTTTTTAGAAACGGCCATTTCAACAGGGCTTCCTTGGTGGCCAACTCCCAAGGGCGAATTTAGGATTTGGGTTAAGCTCCGATATTCGAGAATGGAGGGCGGGCAAGGTCGCTATTACTACAATTTACCCAATGTTCCTTATGTTATGTATTTTGAAAATAGCAATATACCTAGCTGGAGAGGATATGGCCTGCATGGGACTTATTGGCACGATGCCTTTGGGACCCAAAGGAGCCATGGTTGTGTCAATTTACCAACTCCTATTGCCGAGAGGCTTTTTTATTGGGTAACACCGGAGCTTGGAAATCGGGAATGGTCAGTGTTTGCCAGTAATGATAACCCCGGAACGAGAATAATTATTCACGAATGAGTAATCTTTTCAGTTTAAATCAGCAAGCTGTACTTGGGGCAAACAGCCAGACTCTTGTTATTACCTTTCTGGCGAGTTTTCTGGTGTGGTTTATGTTTGCTGGGATCGTAATTCTTTGGATTGCTGAGGGGAAAGTAAAGAAGGAACAAGTATTACATGCTTTTACAGCAGCATTTTTGGTCTGGATTATTACGCAAATGTTAAAAAATCTTTTGCCGACGGTTAGACCTTTTGCATTGAATGACAGATTCCCCTTGACTTTAACTATGCCGAATGATGGAGCTTTTCCTTCTTCTCATACTGCAATTGCTTTTAGTTTGGCGGCAACATTGTGGCTGCATAATAAAAAATTAGGATATATCTATTTTGTTTCTGCTCTCTTTGTAGGTATTGGGAGAATTTTTGCTAATGTTCACTATCTTTTAGACATTGTTGTAGGAGGGCTTTTAGGAATAATGGTTGCGGTTATTGTTGACAAGCTTCGTCTTTTTAAGATACTTAAAGCCAGGTAGTAAACAGCTTGACTTCTAGCAGATTAGTTGTTAGACTGCTAAAACTGCAGGCTCATAATGAAAGAAGAAAAAAAAACCATACGAAGAGTTCCAATAGTCGCTATCCGCGGATCCGTGATGTTTCCTCTCACGGATACAATACTATCTTTTGGAAGGCAAAAGTCGGTTAAGGCAGTTAAATCGGCATTCCAAGAAGATAAAGTTATTGCTATATTCAGCCAAAAAGATCCAAAAACTCCTGATCCTTCTGAAGAAGATTTATATAAAGTTGGAACCATAGCCACCATTACCCAAATGATGTCAACTAATGGAGAAATTCATGCCATTGTCAGGGGACACAGCAGGATTCGCCTTCAGGAGGTTATGGCTCACGAGCCCTATCTAATTGGTAAAGTGGAAGAAATTTCTGAGAAAAGGGATGATTCTGCTGAAGTTAAAGCCTTGGCAAAACAACTTTCTGAGCTTTTCAAAAAGGCAGTGAACCTTGGAAAACAAGCAGAGATAGTGACAGTGATGAAACTTGTTTCGGGACAAGCGGAACATGTTGAGCTAACTGATCAGATTGCCTCACTTCTTGATATCAAAACTGCTGAGAAACAAAAACTCCTGGAAACATTTTCAATTAAGA
>JBAUDN010000020.1:0-17028 GCA_049678105.1 Microgenomates group bacterium | reverse complement strand
TTTCAAAGTTGGAAGAAAGGTTAAGAAGTCGTTTTGAAGCAGGACTAATTGTGGACATCGCACCACCTGATTTTGAACTTCGCTGCGCTATTATTCAGATCAAATCAGAAGAAAGAGGAATAGAAATACCAATGGATTTAGTTCAACTCATTGCCGGAAATATAAATTCCGCCAGGAAGTTGGAAGGCTTTTTAATTAGACTTTCTTCAGAGGCAAAACTGAAAAAGACAGAGATTACTGAGGATCTGATTCAAACTCTTCTTGGAAAAGGAATTGAACCAAATGGCCAAAGGACGAAATCTACTCCCAATGAGGTAATTACGGCCGTATCTAAATATTTTTCCATTGGAAAAAGAGTCTTACTTGGAAGTTCTCGAAAAAGGCCTATTGCCCTGCCAAGGCAAATTCTTATGTATATATTAAGAACACAACTTAACCTACCCTTACAAGAAGTAGGAAGGCTTGTGGGTGGACGTGATCATACAACTGTTATACATGCTGTGGAAAAAATAACACGCCTTGCCTCAACAGATGTGCAAACTCGTCAGGATATTCTGGGGATAAAAAATAGCCTTTGAGGATTATTTATTAAAGTTTTCCACTTATCAACACCGGCTTCAATTTTATCCACAAAAATATCCACAATTTACTCTATTCAATATCAACATTCTGTTCTGGGCTTAAATGAAGCTAGTTTTCCACTTATCAACACTCCCTACTACTAATACTACTATTTAATTAACAAAATAAAACAAAAACTTTCATCTTGCCTTTCTGTTCTTCTATTCATATAATGCGGAAGGAAGACAAAGAATCTCTCTAACAAAATATGAAATTGCAAGTTCTACAAGAAAATCTTTCTAAAGCTTTAACAACAGCATCTCGATTTACAAGCGCAAGAGCACAACTGCCAGTTTTGGCAAACATTCTTCTTTCTGCAAAGAAAACAAAACTTCTAATTTCTGCAACCAACCTGGAAATATCTATTTCAATTTCGGTTGGTGCCCAGATTGAAAAAGACGGAGAAATTACCGTTCCTGCAAGAGTAATTACTGACATTATTTCAAATTTACCTTCCGGTTCCCTCAATTTGTCTGCAAGTAAAGAGCAGGTAAAAGTTTCAGCCCAGAACTTTGATTCAAATGTTGCTGGAATGAACTCTTCCGATTTTCCTGCTGTACCTCAAATAATAGGTAAAGATTCAATAAGTTTAGATAAAGAGGATTTCTTAACGGCGTTGTCTCAAGTTTCTTTTGCCGCATCAATAGATGAGACAAGACCGATTCTTACAGGGATTTTATTTATATACAAAAAGGGGGAATTGATTTTAGTTGCAACCGATGGTTTCAGGCTGTCTCAAAAGAAAATTTCTTTAAAAACTGTTCAAGATGCCCAAAATGTAATTTTGCCCAAAACGGCTCTAAATGAATTATCAAGGCTCTCATCAGAAGAGGAGACAATTAATTTTTCTCTAAGGAAAAATGATAGTCAAGTTGTTTTTGGGGTAGGAAGAACTGTTCTTGCTTCAAGAATATTGGAAGGCGAATTTCCTGACTTTAAAAAAATCATTCCAAAAGATTCAAAGATAAAAGTAAACTTGGACAAAGAAGAGCTTTTACGAGCAGTCAAATTGTCAGCTGTTTTTGCAAGAGATTCTGCAAATATTGTCAATGTTGAGATTAAAAAAGATATGGTTGAGCTTTCAGCAGAAAGTCAAGCAGCAGGTTCTCAAGAAACAAAAGTTGATGCCAAAGTTAAGGGAGAAATAGGGAAAAAAGGTTTTGAAATAGCATTCAATTACAGATTTTTAGAGGATTTCCTAAACGCAGCTAAATCCGATGAGGTTCAGATTGGGCTTTCGGCCCCAAATGCCCCGGCTATTTTTACAGACCCCAAAGACCCAGGTTATCTCCATTTAATAATGCCAGTAAGAATTCAGACTTAATAACTATTGGGAGACACCCTCTTCCAATTCGGAAGTTGTGAGGGGAACGGGTTCAAAGAGATATTCTACTGGCGAATCCAATGTTTGTCCGTCCGTCGAGCTAGTGGAAACAGTAATTTTGTACTCTGTATTTAGCTGCCATTCAGGTACAGGCATTACAAAAAGCGTTTTTCCAGATTTATCCGTAGAAATTTCGAAATCAGTAAATGGCTCGATTTTAACCGCTGTGTTTGTTAAGGCGATTGGTCTTGAAAATATAAAATGAATTGCGAAATTCGGAATGACGATCTCTTGCTTCCCCTGATTAGGAAAAGTTTGTTCTAGTTTAAATGGTGTTGGTTCTGATGGGGGAGGTGGAGTAGGAGTTTTCCTGGTTATCAACAAAACAACAAGTCCTATTCCAATAAGAATTGTAAATATCAGGAGCTTGTATTTTTTGAGAAATTTTTTCATCTTAGCCAATCTATTTTACATCAAAAACAAAAATATTCTTCAGGTCTTTGGTATTGACCGTTTATGGCAAACTCTAAGTGTAAGTGTGTATTTCCTCCCAGAGGGAATAATTCCCCAACCTTTTCTCCGGAAGAGATATTGCTTCCCTTATTCGCGTTTTGCTTAAGATGGGTTAATACCAAATAATAAGGACCTGATTTATAGACATGAGACCATCCAGAGCTTCCATTACTGAAGCCGTGTGAATAATTCCAGACAATAGCTTTTCCTTTAATTGTTGGGACATAAACATCATTTGAGCCGGTGGGAAAGATATCTAATGCATAACCATAAAAGGGGCAAGAGCCCGATTTTCCATAACAATAGTTGCTGGAAGCCGTAGATTGCAATGGCCCCCAACAGACACCTTGAGGAATTCTCCAAGCACACTTTGTTCCCATTCTGTTCCAATAGTCATTACTTCCATGACCCTCGGTTTCATCTCCTGGTGTATAAGAACCGTCAAACTGATACCCTCCGGGTACTGGGCAGTGCATCGGAGGATTTCCAATTACTACTGAGGCGCTTTCTCTTGCAGTTGCTTCTTTTTGCTCCGGGGCGTCAGCCACAACCGTTAGAATATCAACTACAACAGAGTCATTAAACTTTGTTCCCAGATCGATGTTGTACTCAATCAAAATTCCTTCCTTGCCATCAGAGGTTCTATCGGTTGGAGAGACTTTTTTGTTAATTAGATCATCAAAAGTACCCGCAGGAGAGGTAGGTGGTTCAGGGTTATCTCTACTTATTACTTTATATTCATTGGAAATACTCTTGATTATTATGGCACCCTTTTTAGCCCAAATTCTTACAGAATAAGAAACTGTTTTTTCCCCCGCGATTTTGTCAATCTTTTTTGGACTTGCTATTTTCTCGATCCCGATATATGGAGATTCAATTGCCCCCGGAAGTTGACTGGGACTTGGCGGAACGATATATGCTCCGGAGTTGATGATAAAAAGAATTACAGCAATAAGAATGGGAATTGAAATAAAAGCAATAATAATTGGTGCGCCGATTGCAGGCAAAATTACTCCTGTTATTCCTGCTAAAAAGGCTTGTCCATAACTTCCAACACTTGCTCCTAGAGGTCCAAAACCGCCAGCCTTTGTGACAAGAAACCCGAGGCCCGGGACAAGTCCTCCCATTACCAAAATAGCTCCTACAGGTCCGCCCAAGAGGATTCCTCCCAAAACCATTGAGCCGAAAACAAAAGCCAGTATTTTTTCTTTACCCTCTTTGCTTTTAAGACTGGAGATAAAATCTTTAATTTTTCCTAGTATTGCTTGACCAACTAGGACAACAACGTTTGCTACTACAGGAAAAGTGGCAGTTGCGGCAACTTGAGCTGCTGCCGTTGTCGCTAATTTAGTGGCAACCTTTTTAGCGACTGTTTTTAGCCCCTTTGAGGCAAATTTTCCAAGAAGCTGTTGGCCGATTCGTCCCAAGAGTCCGCCCAAGAAAGACTTCCTGGGAAAGATAGCGGTATTTCCGTCTGCGGAGGGAATTAACAGTGATGCAACTTGGGCCTGTGTCAAGCGGGCCTTTTGGCTGCTGTAGATAATCGTAAACCACCTGTGGCTTAATGGATGGGCTTCCTGCTCTTGTTTTATTAATTTTGCTAAATTTTCCAGCTGACTGGGAGTGAGTCCTATTTCTTGCGCTCTCGTCTTAAGCGAAAGAATGGAGCTACTGGTTATGCCCTGAGTGAGTATATGTCTGGCTGTTGCAACACCGGATCCTTCTCCTTCTGCCTTGCTTGAATGAACAGTGGGTCCTGAAAGATACACGGCCGATCTGAACGGTGCTGTTATTATTTTCCCGGCAAAAACATTCAAAGGACTTGCGGTTTTGGATATAATTTCGGGAGCTGGAATACCTACTTCTTCTTGCGGGGTAACAACAGAAGCAGATTCTTCCACGGTCTTTTGGCTTACCAAAAGAGACTCTTTTGCTAGCTGCTGTGCCTTGTAAGGGCTAAGTTTCTTTTCAGTTGAGCTCTCTTCCAACCGAGAGAGCATTTCGTCAAGATTGGCAGGTATTGTTTCTTTTAAGGGGATACCTCTTTCTAGTGTATTTTTCCAACCAAGGACTATTTTCGCTGCACTCTCAGTATCTTCTGTTCTTGTTATGTTCCAAAGTAATCGTGCAAAGTCAGGTCTCCTGTAGCCAGTTTCTGACCAATAATCAAGTGCTGCACGCTTTTTGCCCTCTTTTGCTCCAAAAACACTTTCTGGGTAAAAAATTACAAGTCCGTTATAGAGAAAATTAACAGTTTTTCTGCTGGGAGGTACCAGTGTTGAGCTAAGTGTGTTTGCCATTATTGCTTCTCGGTCATTTCTTGCGGCCTGGTGGTTATTAAGTTATGTTCTTCCTCTGATGCAACCACTTTTATTGGTGCGTGATGTGGTCCGGCAAAAAATATTCCCTCACCAATATTGGCGGCCATGAGTAGCTGTTTCTCTCCTTGGGAGAGATAAAATATTTCGCCGATTTTATCTATTGCTGCAGGAGATTGTTTTAAAAGAAGGCGCAAAGCAGAGTTCGTAACAATTGCCTTACCAATATCCTGTGCCAGAAAGTCTTCCACATCTTGGGTAATGGTTGTTAACCCCAGAAAGTATTTTCTGGCCCTTTTAACTACACTCCATAAAAACTGGGCTGAGTCCGGATATCTCATCATGTGCCAGGCCTCGTCAACTATTAGAAGCCTTCGTTTGAGATCTTTCCTAATCCTTGTCCAAATGAAGTCAAGAATGATAAACATGGCAATGGGTCTCAGCGCCTCTGGCAGGTCTTTTACGGAAAAAACAACAAATGGATTTTTCAGCGCCACATTTGTTTGTTGATCAAAAATGCCGACAAAGGAGCCCTTGACAAATTTTTCAATTCTCGCCGCCAAATCTTTTGCTTCAGGAGTTTCCATTCCAATTAGTGTTTTATAGAGGTCTTCCATTAAAGGAGGCTCTCTCGTTTGTGTTGCCGGATCCTGCGTTATTCCTTTAGCTCTGTAAGTGGCAACCAGCGCTCTATCCAACAGGGCCTCTTGGATTGCATTTAGGGAGCCCATGATTACTTTGAACAGAGAATGGAGAGTTAAAATTTTAAGTCCCAGTTGATTTTCTCCTTCTTCATAAACTTGGGCCAAGTCAAAAGGGTTAATTTTTGAGGGAGAATTAAAAGAGAATGAAATAAATTCTCCGCCGACAGCGTCAGCTAAAGATTTATATTCACTTTCGGGGTCAATTACAACTACCTCTGTTCCAAGCATTAAAGATCTTAGGGCCTCAAGTTTTACGAAATAGCTTTTTCCGACTCCGGAGGTGGCGAATATTGTCATGTTGCTATTTTCTAAAGAAAACCTATCAAAAATAATAAATGATTCGTTTTGGGAATTTATGCCATAGAGAACTCCGCGGTCAGAAGATAATTCGGCCGAGGTTAAGGGAAAAGTAGTGGCAAGGGATGTGGTATCCATATTTCTTGTTATTGAAAGATTGTCTCTTCCGAAAGGAGCGGTTGAGAGAAACCCTTTTTCCATATCAAGAGTTGCTCTTTTGCCAACAATCAAAAGTGATCCAAGAGTTGACTCAACTTGACGGGTTAAGTGGTTTAATTCTTCTAAAGAGGGGGCGGGGATGGTGACATAGAAAGAGAATTCAAAATAGCGCTCCGAACCTTTCACTAACTGCTCTTGTAAGACTCTCGCATCTTCAAGTTTTGCTTGTGTAGATGGGTCAACTATTTTTCCTCGTTCCAAATCGGTTGCAATTTCGGCTTCCATCTCAGCGATTTTGCGCCTTAAGTCATCAAGTACTGTTTTTCCTCCAACAGGGTAAATGTTAAAAGAAATATCAAGAGAGGAGTCGAAATTTATTATTGGTTCAAGCCATCCCGGAGAAACAAATCTAGGATAACCGGCAACAAAGAGGGTTCTAAAATAAACATCATTTATCTTTATGTGACTGAAATCAACTTCAATAGATTGAGGCGCAACAATATCAAGAAGACCAAGCCGCTTTTGAGTAAAAGTAATAGAGGGAGCCGGAATAGGCGGCTTCTTATTTTCTGTCTGAGGTTGTTCATGGGGTTGAATCAGCTGTCCGTTGGTGGGGGTAGCAACAGCTGTTTGTTTGCCTTGCACGCTTTTTTTTGATTTGAGAAAGTCAGGTAAATCCATAATCATTTAATTTCCTCCTTGCTTTTTGTTGCCGGCATTTCGGGATTGTAGATGTTATAAAAAAGTTCAACCAACTCGGCAGTTGAGAGCTGTTTAAATTTAATACTGAGTCTGCCGGCTTGCCTTATAAGATGGTCTCTTTTTGGATACAAAGAAACTTTGGCTTTTTTTATTACGTAAGATTCTGGATATGGCAGCGGACCCTTTTTGGCGGTAGAGAGAAGTGACTTTGTTATTCCCAGTTCCAGAGAGCTAAAAGGAATTACAATGTAAAACCTCTTTCCCAAAACATTTTTCTTTTTTATGGTTTGGGCAACAAAGCTTTTATACCCCTGCATTATTTGGGCAAGTTTTGGATTTTGTATTTTTTTGGCTGCCTCATCCAGATATTTCATATAACTTGAAATATCTTTTCTCTGTGAGCGGACGATTACTTGAATGGTAAATGACAAAGAATTAAGAAGGGCGGCATAAGCGACAATAACCGCCTGCTGTTCTTTTTCAGATAAAAGCCCGAAGTTAAGAGAGGTTGACTCAAGAATTATTGCTGCACCCCCGTCTTTATAAATAACAATGTCATCGGTGATATCTGCAATCGGCAGGTGTGCTTGAGAAATTGATGTTAACGGCCTGTCTGGAATGCTTAAAAAGGGAATTTTCATATTAGTTGTTAACTGTTTCTGGTTTTTGTTGTCTCTTGGCTCTTACTGCAATTGGCGGAATAATACTTCCTGTTGCTTCAAAAATTGCAGAGTCGAACACGAGACCTTCTTTTTCTGTTATTATTTCGTATTTTCCATTCTGCAATGGGGTAACGATAAGAAAGTGACCGGCCTTATTAGTTTTTACAGCTCTGACCGGTCTTCCTGCGATATCTCTAATTTCTAATATTGCATTTTCAACAATTTTTCCGGACATATCCATAACTTGGCCTGTAATGGTATTTGGTTTTTCTGGCGGGAGGGGAGGGGCTGCTTCAATAGAGAATTGTGCAGCTGCGCCTGATATAGAGTCTTGAGGAGCAAAAGTTGGCGCAACAGTTGTAGTAGAAGGTTTTAGTTGTGGTTGGATTTGGGGTCGCGGCGCTTCTTCAACTACCACTTTTGGCCGAAAACCCTGCGGGGTAACAGTGGTAGGCAAGGTTTGTGGAATCTGCATTTCTTGCTTTGGCGGGACTTGTTGGGCGGTTTGAGCAGTTTGTGTTTGGACAGGTGTTGGTCCGTTTCCAAAAAGCCCTGAGAGTTTGGAAAGAAAAGTATTTTCTGCTTCTTCAAGTTTGGAAAAAACAGATGTTCCCCGACCAGGTAGACTCTTTAGATATTTTTCCAGTTCGGCCTCACCATGTGGGGCAATAATATGTTCTTCAGGAGTCGGTGCTTCGTCCTTAAAATGGGCTACAGGTTTTATGGTTTTCTTCCAGAGATAGATGGTAGGAGAGTAAATTGCTCTAAAAAAAGCAAGGATCCATCGCTCCAGAGGTCTTTCTTCAAAAGGTAAAAACGCAAGAGCTGCACCTAAAAGAGCAAAGAAGATAATCAGGGGCCATTTGATTATCGGGTGTAAGTTGGAGGCATAAAACAATAAAGAAAACAAAGCTCCTCCGGCAATTTGAAAAAACTGTTTTAAAGTCATATTTCCTACCAACCTGAATTGGTAGGAAGATATTTGTTGTGGAATAGGATGTTGCTGATCCATAAATAAATACTTGTAATATAGATTTAGCTCTTAATTTAGAGTAGCGCGTGAACAACCTATTTCAAGTAGCCCCATTTTTCACAATCTTTGTAACTTTTAAGTACTGGGTGATGAGAGTGTGAGTCAAAGGACAAGCGGGATACTTATCGAGCCGAGAGAAAGTGGTTGGTCTTCACAAATTTGCTTTTCGTACCCATCCTTTTTAATCCCACAAAACTTGGGTTTTGATATTCACGAGATGAAAAATTGCCTTAAGGAACACTTTTTTGCGGGACGGTTATCTTAAACCCAGTCGGAAGGAGTTCCACCCTTTTCTATCGCCATGCTTAATTTTTTTGTGCAAGGGGTTGCCTAAGGCCAGCTCTAAAGTTTCCCAGACATCATTTTTAATATCTTCTAAAAGCTTAAGCCTGGTGATAGAGGAAATATCATTTTTCCATCTGTCGCTTTCGCAACCATGTATGAAATGTATACCATCCTTTTGCATATCTACAACAAAAAGAAGTACAAATGGAAGAACACCCAAACCTCTTACTCTCGCGTTTTGAAAAAAGAATGTAAGCGCGGGAGCATTTCCTAAAAACCATATATCTTTATAAATTTGTTTTGCTAAATCAGAAGGTTGTCTGTTCAAATCCGGAAATTCTTTTATTTTGACAAGCGAGCCTCCTTCTTCTTCATCGAGGCGTTCTAGAAAAGGTTTCCATCTTTCAGATATCGCTTTTCTAATATCTGAACGCCTTGCTGGCTCTCCTCTTATGGACCATATTATTTCAGCATCCAGAAGCTCTTTTGCTTCCACCAAGCTTTCGATTAAGCCGCTCTCGTCAGCAAGTTTAACAAACCCTAGGATTTGGTTCGTATTAATATTTTCGGTGATGACATTCTCAGCGCTGGTTTTAACCGCTTCAAACTCTTTCCTTTTTTTTATTTCCCTTACTTTCTCAAAATCAAACCTATTCATTTTTATACACCTACTGGCTGTTTAAAGAAGAGAACAAGTGGAAAGTTAAATTCTTTCATTTTCATTTTTTGTCATCCATTTTTGGTCGTTTAAGTAAACAGAGTAACTCAAATAGAGTCTCGGCCTTTCCACCGGCCGCTGATACAAGCTCCCATCCTTGCTCACTTAGTTTGTTCAGCTCGTTTTGGACTACTTCATGGAAGGGCTGTTTAGTTTTTATTTTTTCGGAATTAATTTCTATATCAATCCAAGCCCCCTTAAGCACATGCAATGCTTTATATTCCCATTTTCCTCTGCTGTTTTCTGGCTTGTGATTCAATTCTGCTTCTTTTGATGACTCGGCGCTCATTTGCTTGCAATTTTATAGCCCATAATGCGAAAAGTCAAGAAATTGTATATTTTTTCTTTTGGGTGCTAAAATATGTTTATTGTGGAAAAAGATCGTGAACAGGAGCACTCGGGACAGGAACGTTTCCAGCCGGGCCCTGGCAAGGAGCATTTTGAAAAATTCAAGGCTGGTCCCAGCGAGGAGGAGCTTAAAAAATTCCGTGGACCTGAGTGGCGGAAGGAACCGTTGGATATCAGGATGCAATTGTCGGAAGGAAACGGAGGCCGCCTCGAGGCAGAGCGCCGAAGGGAAGAAAAGGCCTATCTTTATGTAGATCCTAATTTTTTGGAGATGGTTGAGGCTCTTCGCACGGTAGCGATGGAAAAGCCCCCCGACCTCAAAATTAAGTCTGAGGTATGGCAAAAAGAAAAAGAAAGGGCACAAAAAGAAAAAGAAAGGGCAAGAGAAAGATTGCCTCGCGACTGGGAAAGATTAATGGGGGCACAACTGGGGCAACTAGAGAGTCTTTTGGAAAATCATCTTATGAGGTTCAAAAGTCCCTATCCTTATGATTCCAGGAGACAAGAGCTTTGGTTTGAGAGTTTGCAGCAAGGGATCAAAAGAGCCAGGAGCGAGAGGTGGGCTACGGATGAGACTAGACTCTGGTTAGACAGAGTGGCAATTGATGCAACCTGGGGAGAGAACAACTTCAAAATCCTAGAAAGTGTGGGAACAGTACTTCCTAGTTTTTTCGATTGGAAAAAGATGCTGACTTGGGTGAGGGAAAGAATGCGTAGCGATCCTGTTACAAGTTTTTATCAGCTGACTTTTGAAAAAGAAATTCCGGGAAGGGGTCTTACAAAAAAACAGAAAGAATCCTTGCCCGCCGAAGTGAGGAAAGGGTTGCGGGAGAGAGCGGTTAAGTATCAGGACGACTGTGCTTTCTGGCGGATGGCCGTAGCAGCGGTACATCAGTTGGAATATGACGAGAATGGCCAACCAAGAACTTTTATGGAGGAGTTAGCCCCTGCCCAAACAAGATTTATTCAGTTATTGTTTCAAGACAAAGAGTACCCTGAAGTTACTAAGAGAAAAAGGGAGGATCTTAAAAAGAAGATTAGGGAAAAGTTTGGAGAAGGCGCTGGAGAGCAAATTGAAAAACTAGATGAATTAACAGACGAAGATGGTTTTCTGGTTTATGAAGGACAAAGTGTACCAAAGTCACTTTTGAGTTGGAATGCAATGTCCCACGCTGAGGAGAAGAAGCGAAGATACTTGGCTACAATGGAGGCCTTGTTGGTCTTGGATGTAAAAAAAAGATTGGGCGATCTTATCCAAAAGGCTGGGGAAGGCGAGGGGAGACTGAATGATCAGGCTATCCGAGAACTGGTGGACAAGGTAAGAGAGTGGATTGATGGACGGGACGAAAACGGAAAACATATTCCCGGAAGGTTAGAAAACTGGTTTTCATTGGACAGGGAACTTGATGAAAGACTAGCAGGAGTAGTAGTAATGTCGGGAATAGTGATGGATTGGGGACATATGTCTGCTAGCCGTTTCGCTTGGGGTTGGAATTACAAGATAGATGTTGAGGGTGAGGGAGATAAGAAAGAGTTGAAGGTGGTTAGGGAGAAGATAGGAGGAGCAACAACCGTGGCGACGGACAGTGCTACAGTAGCCTTCTGGCGGGATGAAGAAGTAAGTCGCCAAAGGAAGGGTTGGTCAAAAGGATTGTTTCCTAGAATGAGTGAGAGATATAGGAAGATGCTAGAAGGAGAATCTCCCAACTGGATACCACATTTATCCGAAGAGATGATAAAAAGAGACCCACAGCTGGCGGAAGCTTGGTGGAGGCTTTGGGCAAAAGACGAAAAAACTGGTTGGCAATGGAAGCCCGAAGTAAAAAAGGCTTTGGAGGATATGGTTTGGTACTGGGAAACTCCATACATGACAGGTGTGTCTGGTAGGGAGTTTCCGATAATTTTACCGATGTTTTTCCCTCCCGAGATTGCTTCACTGAATTTTTGGAATACGATCTCATTGGAAGAGGAGGGCAAACTAGATAAGGATCCGACTGTTTGGGATCAGCTAAAAAGTGGGAAGAAAATGTCCGAATTTGACTGGGTAAAAATGGGTGACCAGGCATTTTACCGCTGGATGATAACAATTGGTCAGATCGTGAGGTATACAATAGTGATGCTGGAACCAGAGTCCACAGATAAAGTGCAGTTTGAAGCCTTCTTTGAAGATCCGGGTAAATTGTTTGAATTGTTGAAACGAGTGAATTTAGGAGAAAGAGATGAGAAGGAAAAAATGGCTATTCTGACAATGGCTCTTGTTCCCATGTTGGTGGTATTGAGAACAGCAGATAAGCATGGGATTATTGGCGAGGCTGGGGTTGATGAGAGCAGGAGAACTATCTGGGCAGACGATTTAGCAAAATGGATAAATATGTTTACCTATTTACCAAAAGAAAGAGACAACGTTGGAGGTTATGGGGAAGGCATGGCGAGATTGGCTGAATTTTATGCGACACTTGTGGCCAGACTGGGCAATGTTGTGGGCGAAAAAGAAAGAGACGATGCCCAAGATATATATAACAAGCGTTTGAAGCCCGCCTTTCAGCAAGCAGGGGCTGGTATAAAACAAATAAGAACGGTTTCCACAAAACCACCTTTAGAGAGAACTTGAGGGGTGATAAAGGGCATGAATAGCGCGTAAAGGACTGGTTGCAGAGAAACTGTCAAACAGACTTTCTGTCTGCCTGTCTTTGAAGCTCCTCTGGGACTCCTCCCAGTAGTTTGCCTACAAACCCCCTACCAGGGCCTTTGTACTGGCTTAGTGCGCCTACGATTGTTGAAGCAGTTGCAATACTTCGAGCCTCTCGAACTGCCCTAGTTGGGCCCCAATCCCATGCCCATCTTGCAGGTGCAAATGCTTCTCCTATTGCTGTTCCATAGGTGAATGGTTTTCTTTCTATCACTGCCTTTATTATATCAGCTGTCTTGGGGAGAATAAATAAAATTACAACACTGACTCCAAGATACAAGATTCCAAACGGATTCTTTACGCCAAAAACAAGCAACGGTGGCCAGCCTTGATGCTCAACCGCGCCCATAATTAGACTAACGCCAGGTATAGCAAATCCAATATCTTTGAAGAAATCACTAAATGAAATGCCTTCTAAAGTAGTTAAGGCAGCCATGGTTAGGAAGATGTAAGAAAGTGATATGAGAAGTCCGGTTAAAGGGAAGACAGCAAGGTTTGAGATAAAACTTCTAAGCCAAGCCCCAAAACCCGACTCTGATGCGACAACACCAAGTGCTATTTGAAAAGGAGCGATTAGAACCAAAAGCAGAATCATTACGAAAGCCTTCAGGAGCATCCAGATTATTTTTAACCCAATAAATATGAGTAAGATAGCAAGAATCAGTGTCAAAAGGATTCCAATTAAACTAAGAACGATATTGAGGCCGGTGAGTGCGCCAAGTACCATCCCTCCCAATCCATTTACACCTACCAATGTAAAAATTGAGATGAAAAGGAAAAGGATCCAATAAAGGCCAATTACTCCGACTATTCCAGTGCCAAGAAAGCCTTGAGTGAGGAACTTAAAGAAGGTCATCGAAGGTGGGACATAAGGTGACTCTAGTGCAGTAAAAACTTGAGATAAAAATATACTTATGATTCCAATTACGACATACATCAAGTCGACCAAGAAACCAGCAATTGCGTATGAGAATGTTACTAAAATTAAGGCGATTACGATTTTAGGAAGGGCTGATTGAGCACTAATTACTGTTTGTGGTGATATTTTTACCCGAAACATAATCATAAATGCTATTACGAGAATGATTATTATAAACAAGGCATACGAGATATTTCTTGAGACTTTCCAAAGGGGTAGAATAGGATCAAGAGTTCCAAAACCAAATCCTTGAGCTTTAGCTTCTGGAATTAAATTCAAGTCTTTTGCTTTTTGCTTGAAATAGGTGATTCCTGAGAGTGGCTTGTCTTGAAGAAGAAAACCAGCAAAACTTTGAGTACTCACACCTCCCTGTCCTTGCTGTGGTGCTGTGAAGAAATCTTTTAGTCTATTGATACAATCTCCGAGGTCATTATTCATAAGACAGTTAGTTGTTTCAGGGTCTCCAGTTGTTTTATTTAAAACAAATGCAAAAAGGCCATAAATTATCCACTCGACCTGGGCGGCAGTATATCTTTCGCCAAAAATCTCATTTCCAGGAGAATCATAGACTTTTGTATACCATTCTTGAAATGATTGGCTATACCAATTACCTCCTTCCTCTAGCGCCTGAGCATGAGGTACAAAAAGAGTGGTCAACAAGAAGCTGGCAAGCAAGATTGAGGCGAGCAGTTTTTTGAGCATATCCTTTTTAATAATACAACACGAGAGTAAGACCAACAACAAGCTTATGGACAACTAGTATCCGTTGGACTAGATGGGAATGGACAGCCCGGCGAGATCCATGACCACTGATCTTCCAAGTCTTCATAGAAACTTTTAGTTGTTCTGCCGTCTGCGGTTTTTGCATCAGGGTCGCATTGGCCTGAGGAGTATATATAAGCGAATGCTTGCATCGGGGTTACATCTCGGCCCGCACATGCAGAGTGCTGAGGCGTATAACTTTTTGCTCTACTAAAGAAACCATTTATTTGGTTAACAAAACCCTTTGGTTTGTTGTAATGTATCCCAAAATCTTCATCTGAAACATTGTAGTTGCTGGCATTACTCTCATGGAGCCACACCCATAATGCAAGTGCAGGATTTACCCCGGCTTCTCTGGAGCGTTTAACCACATCGTTATAGCACTCAAGGACGTGATTTCCTGTTTGCCCCGACATCCAATCAAGGGCCAGCTGAAAAGTGGCTTCTTTATCTAAAGTTCCGTGCAAAGAGACTTCCGGAGCGGATTGATTGCAATCAATCTCTCCACTTGAAGGAAAAGTCCCCGGGGCCCCTGATATTATTTGTTCACCAAACCCTTTTGGTCTAAGAATTGTCTGAATTCCCTTTAGGAAGTACTCTGACACCCCGCCGATATGTGGAAAATAAAGCTCAGCAGACTCACCGGAGCGTTTATTCCCCGGATTCCCAGCATGAATCAAGCCTTCTCCACTGTAGGAAACTTTTGTTGCCGCTGGAATATCCAGTATTCCCAGTATTGCGCCACCTTCCCCAACTTTTGGAAATATTCGCTTAAAAATGGCTGAAGGCCCGGCAACCAACCTTGACCAAAGCTCATCTGCTTTCGGAGTTTCAGTGGTTAAAGCTAAATTGACAAAAACTTCCTTTTTACATTCTTGGGGACCCAATTCCTCAAAATCTTCAGAATCAATTACACAGGAAAATTCTGCAGAGTAGGAGAGCGTGCCGCTAATCTCCCCAGCAAAAAGATCATCTCCGGGGTTACTGCGAATATTTGTTAAATCGCAAGCTTCAGTTGGAGAAACCCCAGTTATTGAAGTAATACTCATGTCCCCATCCTTGGAAACAAAGGTTTTCTGCAACATCTCTGCAAGCTCTGCAGTTTCTTCCATATGTGCAAAAAATAATTCAGCAGGCGTTTGATTTGAAAAGGAAACATCAGTTATGGTTATATTTTCTGACACAGGTTGAACACCGACTGTTTCAGTTTCGACAAGACCAACTCTATCTTCTGTTGAAGAAAAGGGAATATAGTGGAAAAGGTTGCCCCAATAATTGGGTTTCAAGGGATTATCGATGCAAATTGAAACATTGATGATTGGAAGTTTTAAGCATGACTCCCCGCGCCATCTTTTATATGCGATCCAATAATCTTTAAAGCTTGAATAATCCTCCTCTTTTGGTGGAAGGCGTTTTTTGGAATTCCAATCGGATAGTCTTACGGGTGTAACACCAGATCTTTCAGGATAACATTCCGTGATTTCGCCTCTTTCAAGAGGTTTGAAAAGATTGTTTTTAATACATCCAATTATTTGATCGTGCCTGTTTTCCCCTGCTTCTTTAATAGTTTTTACCCGTGCGTCGTTTTGTATTCTTTGGGGCAAGAGTTTGTTTATTGGTCCTGAAAAGTTTACAACTTTTGAAATGTCTTCTTTATCTTCTGGGTCTAAAAAGCCATACTCAGCAGGATTTGCTACCCCGCTTAAGTACCAACTTACATATTCATTAGTCTTCTCGCCATCATCAAGGTCGTTGCTTTGATTTTGGCTGTTTATCACATCTTCCGTATTTCCCATAATGGGAAGATCGGCCCCGGAAAGGTCAATGGCAACGTTTCGTGATTTATTGATTATTTTGTAAGTGCAGCGATATCTGTCATTGCCGATTGGGATACAGTTTTCTGCAAAGGCAGGATTTATAGTTTGAACAGCAGAAGCCGCGTCAGAAATTACCAATTGGTTTCCACAGAAAAGTGCAGTTTTTGATACTTCTTGGTCGCAAGGGCTTTTTTGATAAGGCCTTAAAGAGTGAAACTCTGGATCCCGAGCTTCATCACATGGGACGTATGGAGGGGGAATTTGAGCGTTAACTTTAGTAGTCAGGAGTAAGCAGGAAGTAGCAAGGAATAAGAAGAAAAGAAAAAGGATTGTTTTAGGCAGGTTCATTTTATTCAATTAGGGCTGAAAAATTCTAAATTGTGTGACATCTACTCCTGTAAATGTGGAGATGAACCTAAGTATTAGAAAAGAAAGCGCAATAAGAACTATTCCGCCTATTGCATAAGTTAAAGTTTTCCTTGCTCCCTCAACAGCTTTTGGATCATCTCCTGCTGTAATAAAACGGAAACCTCCAACGATAAGCATTATGAAAAGGGTTATTCCAGCAAGCCCCAGGATAACAGTTACCACGTTTCCAAAAACACCCTCAAGCCCTCTTAATGTAGCAACGTCATTAACAGTTTTGATTTTCATGTTAAATGTTCTGTTTCCAAGTTTAGCCTAATGAAGTGACTGAGGCAAGCCTGTTTTGTTAATTAGCAGTTGGAAGAGTGAGACTGAAGATATCAATACCGAAGAAAGTATTGATAAGTTGAACTATTGCCCATGCAGCAAAAACAATTACTAAACCAACAAGTGCTGCCGTGATTTGGTTTCTTGCTGTTTCCGTATTAGTTTTGTCCCCGCCAGAGACAATCCAGCGAATTCCGCCGATAACTAGAATGAAGAAGAAAACTAATGCCGCTATAACAAGGATTAACCTGATGAAGCCGGAAACCATTCCTCCGATCGTCAAATCCTTAAGAGCAGAAAATTCACCTGTTGGTTCCAAACTGATGTCATCTGCCGCTAAGACTGCTGTTGAGTACAAAAGATTTAACATGCTGGCTATATTATTGAATTTTGAGAGGACCTATGTCAAGAGTTAGTATGTTTATTCCAAAAAAGTCTTCTATTACCTTGAGAAGGGCAAAAAC
>JBAUDN010000019.1:0-1616 GCA_049678105.1 Microgenomates group bacterium | reverse complement strand
CCAGCCCTATTCTTTCTCGAATTTACTCGTTATCTCCAGAGGGCAAAGTTCTTCTTTATGCCTTAGGAGTTTCCTTTTTACTTTCCTCTTTAAAGACAATTCCATCGGTCTTATTGGAAAGAGAGCTTGACTTTGGGAAACTTGTGTTACCACAAGTGTTGGAGAATTTGGCATACAACATTGTTGCCGTAATCCTTGCCTGGAAGAGCTTTGGCATTATGAGCTTTGCATACGCTGTTCTGGCAAGGGGGGTTGTAGGACTGGTTGCAATTTATCTTTTGAGACCTTGGATGCCGGGCTTTGCGTTTTCCAAAAAGTCTTTAAAAAAACTTCTTCCATTCGGTATTCCCTATCAGATAAATACTTTTCTTGCAACAGTTAAGGATGATGGAATGACTGCCTTTTTGGGTGGGGTTTTGGGCACATCCGGAATCGGTCTTTTGGGTTGGGCGCAAAAATGGGCCTATATGCCTCTGCGGCTTTTTATGGACCATGTACTAAAGGTTACATTTCCTGCTTTTTCAAGAATGCAGGATGAAAAAGCGCATCTAAAAAGGAGCGTAACAAGATCAATCTTTTTTGTTTGCTTTTTGGTTTTCCCAAGCGTCGTCGGCTTAGTTATTTTGGCGCCTTTATTGGTAAAAATTATCCCGCGCTACGAGAAATGGGAACCTGCATTAATTCCTCTTTTTTTGATTAGTATAAATACAGTTTTTGCTGCTGCTACTACCCAACTTACCAATCTTTTAAATTCAATCGGGAAAATAAAAGTCACCTTCAAGCTTATGATTATGTGGACTGTTCTTACATGGATTTTCATTCCAGCAATGGCGATAAAATTTGGGGTTAATGGTGCCGCCGCAGGTTATGCGTTAGTTGGTTCGAGTTCAATCATTGCTGTTTATATAGCCAGGCGTTACGTAAAGTTTTCTTTGGTAGAAGGGGTTTTTAGACCCGTTTTTGCAGCGGCAATAATGGGAGCCGTTTTGTTTTTTGTCAGGAGAATTCTTCCGGTAAGTTTATATTCAGTTGGGTTATTGATTGGAATAGGGATGGTTGTTTACATGACAGCGATTTATTTACTGGTTGGCTCTTCAATAATTGCCGATGTCAAAAAAGTCTTTAATAATTTGATTCCCCGAAGATGAAGAAGGATATACTACTTAGGCCATATACGGGAGAGCTTGAAGCATGGGAGTAAAAAATTTAATAAAAAGACCATCCGAGAAAAATATAATATTATTGTTGCTTGCGATAGTAATATTGGCAATCTTCTTAAGGGGTTTTAATATTAAAAATACGCTTCTTTTTCATTTCGATCAGGGATACCATGCACTTGCCATAAGGCAAATTTGGGAGGAAAAGAGTATCAAGTTATTGGGTCACAAGACCGACGTAGAAGGGATATACCACAGTTCTTTATTCTATTATTTTATGCTACCTCTTTATCTTTTGTCTTCATGGAACCCTGTTGGAGTAAGCACAATCCTGGCTTTTCTTGATGGTTTGTCCATAGTATTCATATTCCTAGCCGCAAAAAAATTGTTTAACAAAAAAGTCGGTCTTGTCGCTGCCTTACTTTATGCCGTTTCTTATTTGGCAATATCCTATTCAAG
>JBAUDN010000018.1:0-2049 GCA_049678105.1 Microgenomates group bacterium | reverse complement strand
ATTTTCACCGGTAAAAAGGAGCGCATTACTTTAGAAGGAACAACTTTTGAGTGCACCCCGAAAAATCTCAAGCGTTTTCGTCTCTGGTGGAAAAGAATAAACATCGAGCATGCAATCGTTTTTTGGGCAACAGGAGCTATAACCATGATTATTCTTAGCTTGCTTGCTTACACCACTGTCTTTGGAAATCCTGAATCTGCAGAAGGTATTCGTTTTGTGGTGAGCGAGGCCCAAGTAATCGCAGAAAAAACATTTGCTATATTAGGAACCCTATTTCTTTTTATCGCCGCCGCAATGCTTTTTTCAACCCAGTTTTCAGTAATGGATGCAACCTCAAGGATTATGAGCGAAAATTTGGTTATCCTGTCTCAAAAGAGATTTAAGATAGAGAAATTGCCAATCTATTTTTATATCTTTTTATGGGTCCAGATTTTAGCTGGAGTAATAATCTTTTCTTTGGGCTTTACCCAGCCCTTGACCTTAGTAATTATCGGGGCCACCCTTAATGCCGTCGCCATGTTTTTCTACACCGGCTTAGTTCTTTGGCTTAACCTTACCAATCTAGATAAACGGCTTCGTCCATCATTTTTGCGGATCTTTGCAGTAAGTGGTGCCTTTGCCTTCTATGGCATCTTCAGCTTTTTCACAATCCTCCAAAACATTCCAAAATAATCCCACCTGGTGTAGAATTCACTTATTATGAAAAAGTTTTTAGATCTTTTGCTTGCAGCTACTATTATCTTCGCAGTGGGGTGGGGAGTTTACTCTTTATATAAAACCACAAGTTCATCCATAACTCCATCTCAACCAACGCCATTAAGACCGCTTGAAAAATACACAATAGAGAAGTTATCTCAAGTTCAAGAGCAAGAGGGAAGAATAGAGATAAAAGAAACTTTAGAAGAAGAAAAGGATTTTACTTCATATCTTTTTTCATTTGAATTCGACCCAGGCTTCACTGGAAAGCAAATGAAGAAAAGCACAGGACAAATTAACATCCCCAATGATAATGATTCATTTCCAATAATTATTATGTTGAGAGGATACGTAGACCAAGAAATATATGAAACGGGAATTGGCACAAGAAAGGCGGGCAGTGTTTTTGCCGAAAGCGGATTTATCACAATTGCCCCTGACTTTTTGGGCTATGCCGGGTCAGATAAAGAAGCCGAAAATATATTTGAAGCTCGCTTTCAAACTTATACAACAGTACTTTCATTAATTGAGTCGTTGGAACAAATTGATGAATGGGATAGAAAGAATGTGTTTTTATGGGGACACTCAAACGGTGGCCAAATTGCATTAACTATTCTTGAAATTACGCGCGCAAATTTTCCCACCACTCTTTGGGCCCCGGTTTCAAAGCCATTTCCTTATTCAATACTTTATTACACCGATGAGGCAGAGGATAAAGGAAAATACTTGCGCCGTGAGCTTGGCAAATTTGAAGATTTATACGATACCGATCTTTATTCTATTGACAATTACTTTGATAGAATAAATACGGCTTTTCAAATTCATCAAGGAACGGCCGACGATGCAATTCCCGTAGAATGGAGCAACGAGCTGGTAGAAACACTGGAACAATTAGATATTGATGTAACTTATTACAAATACGAAGGTGCGAATCACAACCTGGTGCCAAGTTGGGATACGGTAGTTTCCCGCAACTTAGTCTTCTTCAAAAAACACCTTAAGTAATTTGTAATAAATATACATATTGACTTGTAATATTTACAGGACATAACATGGTTCTAAATTATTATGTCGATTTCTGATGAAGATTTGGCTAAACTTGTTCAAGAAGGCAATACTGATAAGTACGAGGAGTTGGTAAAAAGGTATCAAGAGAAACTTTATAGATATCTTTCGTACTTGACCAAAGAACCTGATGATTCTGAGGATCTTTTACAAGATACTTTTATCTCTGTTTACAAAAATATTCATAGATTCAATACTAAACTAAAGTTTTCCAGCTGGATATATAGAATTGCCCACAATAAGGCAATAAACCATATAAAGAAAAGGGCTAAAATAATATCCTTTGAC
>JBAUDN010000017.1:0-17042 GCA_049678105.1 Microgenomates group bacterium | reverse complement strand
ATTCCAAAAGGGCTTGAATTGGCTGCGATTGGAGTTATTGCGGATCAAGTGCCGTTGACAGGCGTGAATCGTTCTTTTGTCAAGTATGGCCTTGAGGCTTTGAATAGAACTAAAAGACTTGGACTTCTTTCTCTTTTTAAAGAAATAGGAATTAAGAAAGGGGAGATTGGTATCTACGCCGTCGGGTTTATGATAGCTCCCAGAATAAATGCCATGGGGCGCCTGAAGCATGCAATAGACTCATTGAGGCTTTTATGTACCAGGAATAGGAAACAAGCGGAAGAGCTTGCCAGTTTTTTAGGGAAAACTAATGCTGAACGGCAAAAGATAGTTGAAGAAGTTGTTGTTCATGCTAGGAGGGCATCAAAGAACATGATGTCCGAAAGCGTGATTTTTATAGCTCACGAAAGCTATCATGAGGGTGTAATTGGACTCGCCGCCTCACGCCTGGTAGAAGAATATTATAAACCAACGATAATTGTATCCCGCGGCAAAGAAATTTCCAAAGCGTCAGCCCGTTCAATACAGGGTTTTAACATAATAAAGGCCATAAAAAGCATGGAGGAATTGCTCATTGATGCTGGAGGACATCCGATGGCAGCAGGGTTTAGTATAAAAACTAGTAATATGGAGAAATTTTCTCTGCGGTTTAATAAAGAAACCACTCGGCTTTTAACAGAAGAATTATTAACGAAAAAATTGAGCGTTGATTTAGAGCTTGACTTCAACTTGATAAATAAAAGGTTATCTGACTTAATCAAAAAATTTGAACCAACAGGATCTGCTAATCCTTCTCCAACATTTGTTACAAAAAGTGTATTAGTTGTCGGTGCAAGAGCTGTCGGGAAAAACAGGAGACATCTTAAGATGAAGCTGAGGAGAGATGAGCAGATATTTGATGCGATAGCTTTTGGATTTGGAGAATATTCCCCAAGACTTTCTTTAGGTGAAGAAATCGACCTAGTCTATGCCTTGGAAGAAAATGTCTGGAATGGTGTAAGGAGCCTGCAGCTTAATGTTAAGGATATGAGACTAGCAAACAAGGCGGTTGAACTTTGTTGACAGTTATAAGAGGTATGAAATTAATAGGTATTTGAGAAGGAGTCAGGAAAAAGGGTAAAATTGTGAAGATGAATCGAACTTTAGCAAAAGACACAGTTAAAAAAGTTGGTGAGAAAGTAGAACTTGCAGGGTGGGTTAATAGTATCCGAGATCATGGGAAGGTAACTTTCATTGATATCAGAGATAGATCCGGAATTGTACAGCTAGTGGGTGAGAAATTGCCCAAAGTGAGTCCCGAAAGCGTTGTCGAAGTAGTTGGGAAAGTTGCAAAACGTCCCGAGAAACTTATAAATCCAAACCTTGAAACTGGCAAAGTTGAAATCAGGATTGAGAAATTAAAAGTAATATCAACTGCCAAGGAAATTCCTATTCCGCTTGATACAGAAGGTTACGAGATTGAAGAAGGAACGAGGCTAAAGTATCGCTACCTTGATTTGCGCAGAGAAAGGCTTACAAAGAATTTTCGTTTGCGCCATAAACTTATTCAAGGTGTAAGGGATGGTTTTACAAAACATGAGTTTGTTGAGATTGAGACTCCCCACTTATCCAAAGCTACTCCTGAGGGAGCAAGGGATTTTTTAGTTCCTTCCAGATTGCAGCCTGGTAAATTCTATGCACTGCCTCAGAGCCCTCAGCAATATAAACAGCTATTAATGGTTGCTGGTTTCGAGCGCTATTTTCAAATAGCCCGTTGCTACAGAGATGAGGATTTAAGGGCGGATCGCCAGTTTGAGTTTACGCAATTAGACATGGAGATGTCCTTTCCTACACAGGAAGAGATATTAAGGATTAGTGAGGAAATATTAATTGATGTTACAGAAAAAATTGCAGGAAAAAAAATAGCTCAAAAGCCATTCCCAAGGTTTACGTACGAAGAAGTGATTAAAAAATTTGGGAAAGATAAATTTGATTTGCGTAAGAAAAAAGACGATCAGATTTTATCCTTCGCTTGGATTACTGATTTTCCTTTATTTGAAAAGAGTGAGGATCGTGATATCTCACCCTCTCACCATCCATTTACGGCACCAAAAGAGGATGATATTCCTTTACTTGATAAAAAACCAATGGAGGTACGTTCTTGGCAGCATGACCTAATTTGTAATGGCCATGAGGTGGCGGGGGGAAGTATTCGGATTACGGATCCCGAGGTCCAAAAGAAAATATTTAGCATTCTTGGACATAAAGATAAAGAGATTGAAGAGAAGTTTGGTCATCTCTTGCAGTCCTTCGAATATGGTGTACCGCCTCATGGAGGTATTGCTTGGGGACTTGACCGTCTGATTGCGCTCTGGTGCGGGGAAAAAGCGATTAGGGAGGTTATTAGTTTCCCGCTTACATCATCTGGACAAACTGCTGTTATGGATGCACCAAGTGAAGCAGATACAGAACAATTGGCAGACTTGGGAATAAAAATTGTAAAAAGCCGCAAGAATAAAGAATGAAACCCCTTCTAGATGACAGTCGTAATTTACTATTTCTTTCCCTTCTGTCTTTTGTTTTTATAGCATCAAGCGCTCTTGCAATTTCAAGAGAAACAAAGCTTGAGAGGGCAAAAGAAGTTGCTATTTCCAAATCATTTACTCCCATACCTATTTTGGCAGAAGATGCAAGCTTCCCTGTTCTTTCGGCCCAGGCCGTCCTTGCGGTGGACTTAGACTCAAGCGTTACTTTATATGAGAAGAATCCTGAAAAACTCTTGCTTCCTGCTTCAACTACAAAAATTGTCACCGCACTTGTTGCCATGGACTATTATCCGAAAGATGCTGTCTTAAAGGTTGGGAAGGTTCAGGTTGAAGGCCAAAAGATGAGGCTTGTTGAAGGCGAAGAAATAACTGCAGAGGGTTTACTATATGGCCTCTTGGTTTATAGCGCCAATGATGCGGCAGAAGTTTTGGCTGATAACTTTCCGGGCGGGAGAGGTTTGTTTATTGCTGCCATGAATTTAAAAATTAAACAGCTGCATTTGGAAAATACCCACTTTACAAATCCATCGGGTCTTGATGGCAATGGACATGTGTCAACAGCCAAAGATTTAATTCGGGTATCAGAAGTAGCTATGGAGAATGAGCAATTCAGACAAATAGTTGGTACAAAGGAGAAAGAGGTTGCCAGTATTGATGGGAGAATTAAACACAGACTAGTGAATATAAACGAACTGTTGGGAAAGGTTGAAGGTGTTTTGGGGGTTAAAACCGGATGGACCGAAGATGCCAGGGAGAACCTGGTGACTTATATAGAAAAAGATGGCAGAAAAATCATGATTGTTCTGTTGGCAAGTCAGGATAGGTTTGGAGAAACAGAGGAACTAATTGAGTGGATATTTGAAAAATACACCTGGCAGGAAGTAAATTTTACTTCAAAAAGAGTTATTCTCCGTAATATTCCGGGGTAACAGCGGGAACGTAAGCAGCAAAACCATTGTCTCCCTCAAAAACTACTATTGGCTGATAGAATTCGGCTACAACACCGGCATCGTAGTAGGCGAGATATACTCTTCTTATAGTGATATTTCCTTCCTCATTTAGACCCAGATTGGCTATATATCCATTACCGGCCTTCAGTTCTTCCCAGGCATTTTCTGCTAGTTTAATTGGGTAAGTTGAAGATTTGTCTTCATCAATAGGGAAGTAATAACACTCTGCGGCAATAATTTGTTTTTCTCGTTCTCTTGCACCGCTTACCATAAACCAAACATTAGATTGATTTGGTTCTGGTGTTAAGCTTGGGAGATTATCAAAACTTTTTCTAAAAAGATAAATCTTAATCAAGTTTGCTTCAGACAGAGAAAGTGCATTAGAAAAATTCCCTTCCTCAATTTTTAAGAACTGGTGGGCGGTAGGGCCTGTTAAATCTTCTGGTAAAAGGTTGGCAGAAGAAAGGTATGATCTTATTTGTGCTGCAGCGATTTCAGAAGCAGATGGTCTTCGCTCCAAAGGTGAAGAGTCTTTAGACAAATCATAACTTATTGAAAAAATACCGGTTATAATGTTCATTTCCAAGATGGAAGGGGACTTTTTGTGAGGGAAGCGGTACAGGGTTTGTGAAATCTGTTGAGCCTCAGATGAAAAACCTAAGTTACTAGCTTTATCTTTCGCAAGCTCTAAGTTAAGCTGGGTTTGAACTGGCTTTGGCATAAAGTAAACTTTGGCTTGCTCGGGTAAGGTTGGTAGTCCTCCTTCTGGAGTTTCTAGAGTGAAATTTAAATTTTCAGGGATCTCTTTTTCAGGAAAGGCAAGTTTTGGAAGTTTGCCAAAAGTAACCGTTGGTGGAGGGGGAGGCTCTGGGAAAAAATATCTGTAAACACTGATTCCCGTAGAAAGTGCAATTTTTCCGACAATAAGGGCAATTACAGCATAAAATCCATATCGGATTATTTTTCTTGTAATAATTGCGGTTTGGGTCAGAGAGGTCATATCTCCTTTTGAGTATAGCTTCAATGGGTGATAGAATTCAAACAGGATATGGATAAAATTAGAACCAGAATTGCTCCATCCCCAACAGGCTTTGCTCATGTAGGAACAGCTTACAGTGCCCTTTTTAACTTTGCTTTTGCCAGAAACAAAAAAGGCCAGTTTATTATTCGTATCGAAGATACAGATGTTAAGCGCCATGTAAAGGAAGCAGAAAAAGCTATTTATGAAGGTTTATCTTGGCTAGGAATTGACTGGGATGAGGGACCTGACAAAGGAGGGAATTTTACTCCTTATCGGCAATCAGAAAGACTGGATATTTATCAGAGCAAAGCCAAACAACTGATTAAAAAAGGTTTAGCCTATGAAGATGAGGGAGCGGTAAGACTTAAAAACCCAGGGAGAGATGTTTCTTGGGAAGATTTAGTCCGGGGGAAAATTAATTTCCTGGCTGATCAAATTACTGATTTTGTGATTATAAAATCTGATGGATATCCGACTTATAACTTTGCCGTTGTTGTTGATGATTATTTGATGAAAATAACTCATGTTATCCGTGGCGAAGAACATATTTCGAACACCCCCAGACAACTTGCCCTTTATCAGGCTTTTAAGTTTTCTCCTCCTAAATTTGCCCATTTACCTACATTGAGGAACAAGGACAGAAAAAAACTTTCAAAACGTCGCGACCTTGTTGATTTAAGAATTTATCAGAAACGAGGAATTTTGCCTGAGGCCTTAATAAATTATCTCTGTCTTCTTGGCTGGTCCCATCCAAAGGACAAGGAAATATTTGATTTAGAGGAGTTTGTCCAAGTTTTTGATATCAAACGAATAAGAAAAGCAGGCCCAATTTTTGATTTAGAGAAACTTGATTGGATGAATGGAGAATATATTAGAAGTTTAACCGACAAGGAATTTGCAAAGAGGGTTCTACCTTTTGTACCAAAGGGTGCTGACAAAGGCAGGGTTGCCAAGATTGCACCACTGATAAAAGAAAGAATAAAGACATTGTCTGAGTTTGAGAGTTTGGCTGGGTTTTTCTTTAAAAAGCCCAAGGTTGACAAGAAACTTTTGGGTAAAAATTACAAAGAACACTTAAAAGCAGCCATTGCAGTATTGGAAAATGACAAATCACTTGAGAATGTTCCAAAAGAGAATGATTTCAAAATAGGAGACTTTTTTATGGACTTAAGAATTGCGATTACAGGCAAAAAAGTTACACCCCCGATTAATGATTCAATAGTGATACTTGGCAAAGAAGAAACATTAAAGAGGCTCAAATTATTGGCTAAATAAAATGGCAAAGCCTGCCCGAAAAAAATTAACTTCTGAGGAATTACGTACCAAATTAAAACTTAAACATCTGGAAACAAAGGGTAAGTTTTCAGAAAAATACCCGGATGTAGAAACATTCTTTAAGGAAAAAGGTATTCAAATTGGTGATATCAGAAAGCATTCTGCCAAAATTATAGGAGCAGGAGCTTTGACAGGAACGCTCCTTTTAACTCCGCCCGGTGATGCCCGCATTTTGCCGACTCCAAATGAAATAATAGAGAAACTTAAGACCGAAGGAAAAGTGTCAGGTATTGATACTCCTCAAAAACTCATAATAGATACCTTTTCTTCATTTTTGCCAAAAGAGGTAAGACCTTTAACGCGTAGCGAAGAAAAATTCCTAGAGCAGCTTTTTCAGAATATATTGGGTGTTAATACCAGGGGAACACTAGAGGGGGAACATTTGAATACAACATACGGGCGTATTGGGGCAGAACAACATCTAAGGCGATATCCTGGTGATACCCTTTTACAGCATGGCTCAGGGGATGTGATAAAAGAGGGAATTGCACCGGGTTTAGGGGCATGGGGATATTTTGCTCCTTCAAAGGCTGCCTTTACACCGGATTTAGAAGAAACTGAAAGATGGTATGCGGTTGTGCAAACACTCTATCTACCTGATTGGAATACGAGACAGCCTTATTTAAGAGATTGGTACAAGTACAGAAAGGTTTTAATTGTGAATACAGATAATGGTAATGCTGTTATTGCTGCCATTGCTGATTCTGGGCCCGCAGCATGGACGGGGAAGCACTTTGGGGGAAGTCCTGAGGTAATGGACTATCTTGGAGGACCAAGATATAAAAAGGGACCGGTAATTCTTTTCTTTGTGGATGATCCTGAAAATAATGTTCCTTTAGGTCCAGTGGAATATAATAAAATTAATTTACCAGAAATAGCTTTGCATGAAATATGAGTAAGATATTTTACGATCACCTTATTGTTTTTGAGGAAGTAGATAGGTATATAAAAGATACTGTAGAAACTCATGAGGAAAGAGATGAGCTTTGGCAGATAGTAGATGAAATTGTTCATCACAGGGTTCTGGGTTGCGTGTTAGATAAACTTCCAAAAGAACACCATGAAGAATTTTTAGGCAAATTCCATGAGGCACCACATGATGAGACCCTATTTGATTATTTGAAGGAAAAAATTGAAGATAATATTGAAGAATTAATTAAGCAGGAAATTGGTGGATTAGCTTCTGAGATTCTTCAGGAAATTCAAGGTAAAGAGGAGTAAATATGGAAAGAAACTTTGGTGGAGTGATTTGGACAAACCATGTCCTGCAAAGATTGAAAGAAAGAGGGATTTCTCAGAGTGATGCTTGGGCTACATGGAGGAGGCCGGATCAGTCAAGATATGCGGCGGCAAAAGGTGCTTGGGTGTATTACAAAACGTATGGAAATCAAAAGATAGAAGTAGTTGCTAAACAAAATGAGAAAAAGGAATGGGTAATACTTTCTGTTTGGTCAAGGTCTGTATATGGGAAAGAGAAAAAAGTTGATTCTCTATTAACTCTCCTTTGGCGAAGAATTTTTAAAAAATAGCCATATTTCTGCTATAATTAGCTGTTATTGCGGGGTGGTGTAACGGTAGCACGCTGCTCTCTGGAAGCAGAAATCGGGGTTCGAATCCCTGCCCCGCAGCCAGTATTAATTATGAAATCGCCAAGAGGTGTTGTTTCTACCACATTGGAAGATTGGAAATCTGCATGATGGACACCCGACATGACTAAACAGGAATTAAGAGAGATTGCTAAGTCCAGGTTGAAAGAGGCTAAACTACTTCACGATAATGGTTTTTACGACGGAGCAGTTTACTTTTGCGGATATGTTTTAGAAACTGCACTTAAAGCTAGGATTTGTAAACACCTCAAAGTTAATGAGTATCCTTCAAATATTCACAAAAGGGCGTTCAAAGTCCATAAACTAGATTTATTACTATTAATCAGTGGTTTAAAAAATTCCATAATTACAACCCAGGAGTTGTTCACCAACTGGAACCTGCTGTCAAAATGGGAAACAGATCTCAGATACAAGGCGATTGGGTCCGCGACACCCCAACTTTCTGAGGATATGATAAAAGCGCTAGAAGACACACCCTACGGTTTATTTACATGGATTAAAAAAAGATGGTAGAAAATAAGGTAGCATTACTAATAAAAGAAGTTGAGCAGGCACGCGGACGAGTGAACCTTTTCATATTAATATACTCGTCCGTTGTTGAAGGCAGCTGGGAAGTTATTATTAGCTCTGAATGGTTAAACAGAGTTTCCGAGAAAGAGGCCATATCGTTTTGGGTTAAGAAACTAAAATCCAAACTTGAGGAATCTGAAATAAGAAAAATAGTTAGGATAACAGTTCTGAAAACTACCAACCCATTTGTTAGAGAATTCACATCAAACTACTTACAGACAAATCATTTTAAACACATCGAAAACATATCCATAGCTAATATGAAAATAAAGAGAGCACTGTTGTTTAGGAGCTATAAAGAGGCGGAAAACATTACCCCTCCAACTAGAAGTAGAAATCCTAAGTATAATGCCAATTTAAACCCAAGATATAATGCAAGTATTAATCCTAAGTATAATGCCAATTTAAACCCAAGATATAATGCGACACTAAATATTAGATATAACGCCAGTCTAGATCCTAGATATAACGCCAGTCTAGATCCTAGATATAACCCTTCAATCAACCCAGCACGACGAAATTTTAGCGGGTGGTTCTTGTATGATTTGTCCCTAAATAAAACTTCCTATGCAATTAAAGCGTCGGACGAAGTTATATTCGTTTACAATCTCCGCGGAAATAAGGAAATGTATGGAGTGAAAAACGATAAAGGATACTCACTATTTGATAAAAATAGTGTCTGGGTTGGGTATCTAATCGAGACAGAGAATGTTTTTTTGCAGTACGATCTAAGTAATAAATGGATTGGTTTGATGGTCTGAGGTCTTTAGAAGAATACATCAATCAATGAAAATCTGCTGCAAGTTTTAAGAAAATAACTCTTGGCATGATATCTGGTTATGGGACTAGAAGGGTCTAGACCCACCTGCTCAATTACCTAGGATTAAGAACCCCAGGCACGACGTCCAGATATAAGGACTAGAAGGGTCTGGACCGATATATTCAGCTTTGGAAAGTACAGTCACTTTGTTAGAATAGAGTAGTGAAAATCAAAACGCCTGATAATTTCTTCTTAGATGCCGTATTTAAAAAGATTGCCAATTCTTCCAAAGGAATCATATTTGCCCATGGTATGACGGTTGATAAAGATGATGAAGGAATCTTTGTTAGATCTGAACCAGAGTTAAATAAACTGGGATTTTCTACTTTACGGTTTGATTTTAGAGCGCACGGTAAAAGCACGGGTAATTCAATCACAGACTTCACTATTTCAGGAGAGTTGAGAGATTTGGAAGCAGCGGTGAGTTTTATAAAAAACCAAGGTATTACTTGGATAGGTTTAGCGGGTGCAAGTTTCGGGGGAGGTATTACAGCCTTATATGCGGGGAAATACCCAGAAACGATTAAGGCGCTATTCTTAGCTAATCCGGCAGTTGATTTTGAAAAAGGATTCCTTAAACCCACTACTCGTTGGGCAATGAAACAGTTTGCAAACCTTTACAGTCGCATAAACAACAAAGGGTTTGTTGAGATTGCCAGCAGAAAATTTAAAGTAGGGAAAAAATTATTTGACGAAATGAGGCTTTACAATCCCTGCAAATCTCTACAAAAATACACCGGTAAAATATTAACAGTTCATGGTGATAAAGATTCTAAAGTGGCTTATCAGGATGTTGTAGAATGCTATCAGAACCTTTCTAACTCCAATAAAAAACTGGAGATCATCAAAGGCTCGGAGCATGGTTTCCATGAGGAGCCCTATGAGACCGAAGTTGTTAAAATGCTAGTCAATTTTTTTAAAGAGACTTATCCTAAAAAGCAAGAGTGAACGTTATATACCCTAACGGGTTTAGACCGGCCCGCTCAGCCAATCGATACACCCCAGTGACCGAGATATCCAATAATGGGCTGAGATTGTTGGATTGTGATAAAATAACCTCAATGGAAAAAATATATAATCCAGAGAGTAAAAATCCTAATCTGAATTTTACCCGGCTAGTAACAAAGATTATCGACGATACTAAATTGTTGGCCGAAACTGATAAAAGCAATCCAGATTTTCTTACTTTGGAGATAAATAAAGGAGAGCATCTTGTAATTCGCATACAGGATATTGATAAAAAAGGCAAAAGTCTTCATAAACTCTATCAAAGACTGAATCTTGAACCCCAGAGCGTAAGAAATATAGAAATTTTCTATAATCCTCTCCAGCTAGATGGTGGAAATTTAGTTAGTGCGACCTTCAATTTTACAGAGGAAGAGTGGAAAAATCGAACGGTGACAAGACTAATTAAAGCTGGTACTTTCCCGTCGGAGGCTCTCGCAAATCCCTCTAGGCGTTCCCCACAAGAAGGATTGTATCCCGCTTATGACAGGGACACCATAGATTGGTCAAAAATGCCCCAACGGACACCAATAGCTGCCGAGGAAGTAATTAAACTATTGGAAAAAATAAAAGATAAAGTTTCACCAACGCCTCGTTAATTTCTGGGGGATACACAACGAAGCAGTTATGGGATCGTACGGTTCTAGACCGTGTTGCTCAATTATCTGGGATTAAGAACCCTAGATATACTGTCCAGTTATAAGGACTAGATAGGTTTAGACCCTCAGACTTCAGCCATTTTGGAGAGCTAATGCATAAAAAGAACTTTTTTGTGCTAACCATGTTAAAATCGGACAATGGGAGCATTCATTGGGTATACCGCTATAAAACATAATAAAAAAGCCACTTTAGATGCAATTGATAGGTACTATAAAACATTAAATCTTGGATTAGTTGAAGAAGGTATCGCGGGCAGACAGGGCAAGTACATCAAATATCCAGACCAAACTAAAAGCCTTGAAGAGTTTTATCAAGCGGAGTCAAGAGCTAGAGAGAAACTAGCCAGTAAAGGCAAGGTAATATCAACTAATTTCGTTTTATTTTCAAACCTAAAGGAGAACAAAGGTTGGCAAATAATGTTGCTGAATCCTAGATTTGGTATGTTCCCAGACCCAGAACTAGCAGAATATGTTTCAAGAGAATTAAACACAGCAGTAATAAATTACTATTACTATTCTGTGCCTAACACCATAACGATAGATAAATTTATAAATGGTAATAGAAAAGATGCCTTCCATTTTGATGGCATAGACTTTGAAGTTGAGTTTACGATGGGAGAGTTCGGCAAACATAAGGGCATAGCATTCGATTCAATGGATGAGGTTAGTAATATAAAGGTGGAATATTTAAAATCACAAGGTTTAAACTTTGAGGCAGCTGAGCTAAATGAATTAAATCCCGAGACCTGTTATCCGATGTATTTGAGCGGAAACCCAGATGATATAAAGAATTATCTTTACAGTTTCTAGATTCACCTGTTCTATTTTTCCGGATTAAGAACTCCAGGCACAGCATCCAGTTATAAGGATTAAGTTGGTCTAGACTGGGGAGCTCAGCACCACCCTTTTCACACCTTCTGTTATAATTCATACAAATGGAAGACAAAAGCGAATTATCTCCAAAACCAAAGGATGCATTTGAGAGAAAGGAAAAAATTGAACCAGGGCAGGATGGATGGCTTACACCGGAAGGAAACTTCTATCCTTGTGAACCAGACGAGCATGATGATTCTGCCAAATTTTTATTGTCTGATCAAAGCCCCGAGGACATTGATGAACGAGAGTGGCTTTTGGAACACTTTCCTCCCAGAGAGATTGTAAAGAGAAGGGGCTATGTATTAGTGAGAGGTAAGATATTGCCATCTAATGATTTTATTAAATTAACTCCTTCCCAACTGGATAGACTTAATGAGGCGGGTGTGCAAATCTTGGATTCGATCAACAATAATGAATTTTCTCCGAAAATAGCTATAAAATCAATAAAGCTCTTAAGTGATAGGGTGGACAAAATTAAAGATTTAAAAGGATATAAAGAAAAGGTTAAGGATGTCAGGGAAGGATTAGAAGAGCGTGGAGAGAATAGCGATATTGAGCTGAGACCGGGCTTGAAACAAGAATTAAGTAGAAAATTTGCAACTATGGCCTTCAGCCTTGCATTTGGATTAACTGCTGTTGAGAGTATTGAGCGGTTCAAAGAATCGCCATTAAGTAAAAACATACTCGTAGACGGCCATATAATGCAAGAAGAAGAGTTTGTTAATAATATTTTTGGAGTATTAACTGAGAATTACAAGGAAGGTGTTTCAATTAATACGCGTAGATGGCGCTTTCGTCTTAGGGTTTTAGAAACAGATGACGATAATATTTACTTACTTGTTGAAAAAGAGGCTTATCACCACGATGGTTTGACAGGAGGTATGACTGGAGACGAAAACTATACGGTAAGTGCAGGCCTTGCCAATAAAGAACAGATCTTGGAAAGAGCAAAAAAGATAGCTAAGGAATATAACCGGGATAACGTTGAGAAGGACGTTGTTCTGGAAGGAGAAAATGAAATATTCTCGAAAGAAAAGATTCTAGGTGAAACCGAATAGGATTTTGTTACCATTGGTTCCAACCTCGTCTTTGCCCCGTCTCTCTCATTTTATGGGACCATTTGGTTCGAGACCCTACTGCTCAGCAAAAATTATATTATCTGTTATAATTTCACCGAATCCTGCTTGAGAATAAGATGTCATATTATCATATTGTTCAGGGTCTTACATATACTAATGCTAAAGAGCGGGAAGATATACATGAGATGCTCCATCGCCCCATTTCTTTTTTGGAAAAATTGAGAGTGGGTAAAAGGGAACACGGCTTTTTTGGAACTAAGGAAGTAGAAGTCGAAGTCGATAGCCATGATAAAGTGAGAGTTACTGCTCTTATAGATACGACTCTAGTCTTAAAGATTCACGAAAAAATCCCAGATCAAGCGGATATTATTGATTTGAAACAGCCACTTGTTCCAAGAAAGAGTAGGTTAGATGAAAGCCAAAAATATGAAGTAATTAGATTGGCAAGAGGTTCCCAACTTGATCTATATAGAACCTCCTTTGTGGTTGGAGATAAAATTGATGAACAAATTAGATGGTCTCTAAGCGATGGCCACTTGCAAGGTGAATTATTTTCGGAGTTTTGCATAAAGACACTTAATGAGGCTGGGTTTTTAGAGTAATAGCACTATTGGGCTCTAGACCGGCCTGCTCAGCTGAGAGGTAAGTATGAATGATTTCAGGAAAATTGACCAAGAAATTATTAAGGCCAGTAAGCAGATAAAACCACTTTACCATATAGAGCCGGTTAATTTGGTCGATCAGAAATTAAAGTTCCTGTCCGGGAAAATCGAGAACCCTCTTTTTAAATATAGAGAATTAGAGTATCGTCCAAGCGATATTGTTGAGAAGCTTGTTTCCTTAAACATCCCAAGAGATGAGATAGGAAGGTTATACAAGAAAAAAATAAATGAGATTTTAAAAAAGAATGAAATTGTTTTGAATAGGGATAATTTCGGAAGAGTAAAAAAGCTCACAATCTCTTTATATGGTCGACCAAACAGAGAACTAATTGCAAAAGCGAAAAAGCTACTTGAAAATACGCCATCTACCATAGAAGAGAAAGTTGTGGATTCCAACAAGATGATGAGCGCGATTAGGAATGCAATTAAAGATATTGGTTTGAAAGGTTGGCGAACAGAGTTTTCCGAAAAGAATATAACAACTGTCTCTCCCGCAGAAAGAAAAATAACACTAGGAAAAAATAGAAAATTCTCAAGATTGGACTTAAAAAGACTGCCTGTTCATGAAGTAGGAGTACATATGACAAGGGCTGCAAATGGCTATACTCAGCCGTATAAAATATTTGCCATCGGTTTACCAGGGTATCTTTCTACAGAAGAAGGACTTGCCGTGTATTTTGAAAAGAAGCTTGGGTTTCAAAGTAATGAAGTTTTAAGAGACTTTGCCGGACGAGTTCTGGCTGTAAATTCTCTGGATAGAGGTCTTGATTTTAGAACAACTTACGACTCTCTGGTGAAGTATAATTTACCAGAAGATCAGGCGTGGACGCTCTGTGTGCGGGTGTTTAGAGCTGGGGGCTTTCTAAAAGATCACGTTTATCTTAAAGGATATTTTGAGATAGATGATTTTGTAAAGAGTGGTGGGGATTTAATAAAGCTCTATGTTGGTAAAGTTGGTCTACAACATTTGCCTGAGGTTGAGAAACTTATGGGGAGCGACAAAATATTGTCGCCGAAATTTATACCATCCTTTTTAAACAAATAATTTTTTTATGGGACAATTGGGTTCCAGACCTGCCTACTCAGCCAGTTTGGGCACACAACATGTTTAACATAGTTATTTGATAGTGAATCATGACAAAGAAACAAGATAGTTATGACGAATTAGAGCAATATGTATATTCTAGCGGAGAGTTACTTGAAAAGGTGCTGTCAAAATACTGCCCATTGATTGGTCTATTTTTAGTTAATTTTAGTGTTTTAGAGCAGGATCTAAATATTGCAATTGCAGATTTTATATATGATGATAACCACGAAATTGGTTTTGTGATAATTGAAAAGCTCTCGATGCTTAATAAGATTGAATTGTTTTATAAAATGTATGTTCGTCTGGAATATTTCAAAAAAAAGAAAAACAAAGAAACGTTAAATAAAATTAAGACACAACTAGAGACCTTAAATACATTTAGAAATAATATTGTTCACGCCGATTGGCAATCATTAACAAAAGAAGGATTAGTTAGAACCAAAATTATGGTGGATAATCAAGAGGGCTATGTAAAATTTAAGAAAATTAAAATAACCCCCAGAATAATTAATCAAAAAATTCAGGAGACCGATAAATTAATCGAGCTGATTGAAGAATATAAAGAAACAGCATTCGAGTTTTAATTAGTTATTGTCTCGAAAGGGCATAGATAGACATGCTTGATTATCCTGGAATAGTACAGTAAGTATGGGATCAAGAGGTTCTAAACCCGCCTGCTCAGCCAGTACGTGCGTTTCTCCAACCCTGCCCTAGTTGTCCACGTAGTTTGCTGTTAGATGGATTGAAAATTTACAACATGAAGAAAACTGCTAATAAAAATGCGAAGCCATGCATTTTTTGTGGTGCTTCAGCATCGACCAGGGAAGACGTTTTTCCATTATGGCTACAACACACTAAAAAACTATATAACGAAAGACTTACTTTATTAGATGGCTCGTCAATACAATACAGACAATTAAAAATATTAGTATGCACGAAGTGTAATAATGAAACTTTGTCGAGAATCGAGCAAGGTGTAAAAGAGCAAAAAGCATCAACTTTAGAGTATTATTTGTGGACACTAAAAATATATATAGGTATTCTCTATAAAGAATCGCTACTTATTAGCTACAAATTTAAGGACGGTTTTCCAATAGTGGATAAAAACAGGATTGTTAGCGACTTAGGAATAGCCAAGAATCTTTTCAATGTTTATAAAAATAAAGGTTCCTTTTACCCAAATCCTCCAGGCTCTGTAATAAGAGTTCCTAGAATTGGAGACAAAAGATACTTCGACTATTCAGATATCCCAATAGTACCTATTTTAGGTATAGCATTACCTAACGAATTTGTTTTTTCCTTACCCTTTGATAAAGGGAGAACAGTAAATGTTACTGATATCAAAAAGGTTCCAAAAGATATGGATGATCTTATGTTTAGATTTTTTATAGCTGAAATGGGATATGATGAATTTCGTTGGGAAGAAGGCTTTTCTAGTGTTGCTATTGAAAATAAGATACATATTACCCCCGGAAGTTATTTATTAAAACAACCTAGATCTTTCAACGATAGAGAGTTTAAGAAGTTTCTCAAAGCAGTCGGAATAATAGGATTCAAGATAGGTGAAAAGTGGCGAATTGAACGACAATAAATTTTCGTCAAGTTTACAAATACCGCTTATGATATGGGACCAGAAGGTCCTAAACCGACCTGCTCAATTATCTGGGAAAAGTGCCGTAAGTATGGGATCAAGTGGGGGCCAGACCACTCTGTTCAGTAACCGTGGTCTCTCAAATTACCCAAACATTATTGGGGCAGTTGGGGAAAAGGCGTTTCTAGAACTTTGTCTCTCTCTACCCAGACAATTTCGATTCCTTCCGCGTCCACCGGATCAAGTGTTCCATCCATTTTCCAACTTTCTCGATATTCTTGAGATGCAACTATTGACAAAATCTTCGGAGTTCCATCCTCAGTTACAAATTGCTTTTTCATTGCAAGCATGCTGGCGGGTTCCCAAACATTGAAGTAATCTTCCTCACATACCCAAAATCTATTACCATCTTGAAGTTTAACGTAATATTGCGTCTCGGGCAAAACCGCCCTTTTTATACCAAACTTCCTTTCAATTCCTCCTCTAAGCTTTTCTATCATATACCTACCACCTCCTATAATTAAGTGTAGGCACACTTATAACAAATTATTATTTCAAAGTCAATGAATTGGAGTAATCGGTTACAATGCATAAGCAGTGCCAAGCTATGTTTATGGGATCGAAAGAGTCTAGATCGACCTGCTCAATTATTTCGGAATCAGAACCATAGGCACAGCGTCCAGATATGGGACTAGAAGGGTCTAGGCTGGTATGCTCAGCCAAATTGGGCACCCTAGTGACCCAAGCGCCTCGTCGGGTAGTTCAGTACAAAGAATTTCCATGTCAGTACTACCTTTGTGCTCATCATCTCTGACATACAACTCACAACCAATATTATTAAGTTTTAATATACTCCTTTTGTACCCAGGAGTACCGTTGACAACATTATATTTGTCATGTTCAAAACCAGCGTCTCTTGGGTAAACCTTAAGAAGGTATAAGTGAGCCCGGGAAGGAGTTGAACCTTCCGTCTTTCTACTTAAGAGGTAGTTGCTCTACCACTGAGCTACAGGCCCAAAATTATTGTTTATTTTATAAAAACTCCACTGAAGTCTTGTAGTTTTTCCTTGGGATACAGTGATTCAAGGAAAAGCGTGTCGTTGTCCTCAAATATTTTTTTTATTTCATTTGCTGTTAATAAATCTTTCCCATTTCTTAACAAGTCAGGATTATATTTCTGACTGCTGTTTAATGATTCTTTGCAAATACTTTCAATATATAAGTAATGTTTTGCTACACTGACCAATTCCTTGGA
>JBAUDN010000016.1:0-6485 GCA_049678105.1 Microgenomates group bacterium | reverse complement strand
AGCGGGAACTGAAGATGGGATAACAGCGCTTCAACTTGATGTCAAGACTCTCAAATTGACACTCCCGATTCTTGAAAAAGTTCTTACACAAGCAAGAGAAACTAGAAACAAAATTTTAAAAGTTATGTTAAAAACACTTCCAAAATCACGGCCAAAAGTATCTGTTCATGCTCCAAAAATTAAGGTGATTAAAATTGCCCAAGATAAAATCGGAGAAGTAATCGGGCCAGGCGGACGAACGATAAAGAAGATTATTGCCGATACTGGTGCACAGGTTGAGGTTGAGGATGATGGGAGTATTAACGTTTCAGGTGCGGTAGAGAAGGAAGTTGAGTCTGCCATTGAAATGATTGAGGCCCTGACAAAGGAAGTCCAGGCTGGCGAGATTTATGAGGGAGAGGCCAAAAGGATTCAACCTTTTGGGGTTTTTGTAGAAGTATTACCGGGCAAGGAAGGACTAGTGCATGTTTCGGATATGAGTGAGGACTTTGTTAAAGACCCGTCTGGATTGGTTAGTGTTGGCGATAAAATTAAAGTTAGAGTAAAAGAAATTGATGATCTTGGGAGGATAAATCTTTCAATGCTTCTTGAAGGAGATAAAAAAAGAGGAGGAGAGAGAAGACGTCCTCCAAAAAGAGAAAGTAGAACATTTGATCGTCGAAGGACATTTTCAAAAAGTCAGAGGCCAAAGGGACGATCTTCGGGGCCACACTTTCCTACAAGCAGATATTTAGAAAATAAGAAGAAAAACTTCTAAACGATTACTACTTCGTGATACATTAAGAAGGGTAAGATATGGATGCTGCCAGCCAAGAATTAGTTAAACTCTCTGAAACAGTCAAAACTTCCGTCATACCGGAAAAACTCAAAGAGGGAGTTCTGGTTCGCCTCGAGCAATTAGCGAAGCTTACTAACTCCCCAACCTTTTTGCCGGAATTTGACAGGATAAATCGTTATGTTGAATGGATGATTTCTCTTCCTTGGAATAAAAGAACACAAGATGTTCTAGATTTAGATCGAGCCAAAAAAGTGCTTGATAAAAATCATCATGGTTTGGATGAAATCAAAAGTAGAATTTTAGAGTACATTTCAATTATGAAATTGAAGCAGGAAAAAGGGGAAGGAAAGGATATTATGCGAGCTCCAATTCTTTGTTTTGTTGGTCTTGTTGGCACAGGTAAAACAACTCTTGGGGAGTCCATTTCGCAAGCTTTGGGTAGACGTTTTGCCAGAATTCCTTTTGGAGGAATGGGAGACCCGTTAGATCTAAGAGGTCAGTCAAGAATGCACCCAGAAGCAGAGCCGGGCAAGGTTATAAAGACTCTTCGGGCAACTCAGAGTAAAAATCCGGTTATTCTTTTAGACGAGATAGATAGAGTCACCGATGCCGGTCGCGCCTCGATTATGGGAGTTTTGATAGAGTTGCTTGACCCGGAACAGAACCATGCATTTGTAGATCACTATCTTGATTATCCAGTGGATCTCTCAGAGGTACTATTTATTACCACAGCTAACAACACAACGAATATTTCAACAGCAGTTTTGGATAGATTGGAACCGATTTCTATGCCCTCTTATTCGGATGCAGAGAAGATTATGATTGGTAGAAATTATATGCTTCCTAAAATCTTAAAAGAATCTGGGGTTGACGAGAGCTCTTTAGTAATTGAGGAAGATGCTTGGTCGCTAATTGTAAGACCTTTGGGCTTTGATGCGGGGATAAGAACACTTGAGAGGACGATAGAAGGTATTGCCAGAAAAGTGGCAAGGCTAATTGTGGAAGGGAAAATTCAAACATTCAAAATAACGAGTCAAAACATAAAAGAATTTCTACCTCAATGATAAATAACAGATGACGAAAAGGGAAAAACAAAAAGCACTACGCGACTTGTATGAAAAAATGAAAAGTGACGAAATGCTTCCACTTCGCAGTGGAGCAACGAATTTGGTTTTCGGGGAGGGTAATCCAGATGCAAAGGTTATGTTTATCGGCGAGGGCCCCGGTTACTGGGAAGACCAAAAAGGAAGGCCATTCGTCGGCAACGCAGGTGCATTCCTAAACCAATTACTTCATTCTATTGAACTTCCAAGAGAGGAGGTTTTCATAACAAACGTGGTTAATTATCGTCCTCCTGGAAACAGGGATCCTTTTCCTGACGAGATTGCGGCCTTTAGACCATATGTTGACAAGATGATTGAGATTATTAGGCCAAAAGTTATTGTTACCTTAGGTAGATTTTCCATGGCAAAGTTTGTTCCCGGAGTAAAGATCAGTAATGTACACGGAAAGCCACAAGATATAAAATGGAAAGGTCGCCAAATTATGATTGTCCCCATGTATCATCCGGCGGCTGGTTTGAGAAATGGGGAAATAAAAAGAAGAACGATGGAAGATTTCAAAATAATTTCAGAAGTTTTAACGGAGACCAACAAGATGGAAGTTGAACAAATGCAGCTGATGTAGGATTATTAGTTATTATGAAACCCCTAAAATTTATCGCTCTATCCGGAACAATAGACGTAACTGAGAATTTATATGTCTATGAATATGGAAACGACATGATAATTGTTGACTGTGGTATTGGATTTCCGGAGTCTGAAATGTATGGTGTTGATTTAGTCATTCCGGACTTTAGTTACATCAAAGAAAACAGAAATAAACTCCGTGGGATTTTAATTTCTCATGGTCATGAAGACCATTTTGGGGCATTACCCTTTCTTCTTAAAGAAGTTCAAGCTCCGGTTTATGCAACAAAGTTAGTTGCAGGCTTCATTAAGGACAAGTTGTCGGATTACAAAATAAAAAGAGCGGAAGTTAATGTCATTGATCCCGAAAAGGATGTATTGTCTTTAGGAGCTTTTAGAGTAAAGATGTTTAGGGTTTCTCACTCGGTTCCCGATGGAGTCGGCTTTGCTATAGATACACCTGAAGGGAGCATTTTCCATGTTGCTGATTATAAATTTGACTGGACTCCGGTAGACGAAAAACCCTTTGATCTTGCCAAAGCTGCAACTTTAGCATCACAAGGGGTTTTGGCAGTAGCCTCTGATTGCTTGGGTTCTACTACCCCAGGCCATACACAGAGCGAGAAAGAAATTGAGCGTCAGATTGAGCAGATTGCAATGGGGGCAAAGGGTCAAATTTTCTTTACCACAATTTCCTCAAACATCTCAAGGATGCAGCAAGCTATAAATGTGGCTGCTAGGATGAATCGCAAAGTTGCTTTTATTGGTCGATCGACAGAAGCAAAAGCACAAATTGCCAAAAATCTAGGATATTTGCATTACTCCAGCAACCTAGTAATTCCACCCAAAAAAGCAGGAAAGCTTTCAAAAAATAGAGTAATGTATATTATCTCCGGAAGTTACGGACAACCTGGCAGTGCTCTCTATAGACTAGCTAATGGAGAGCATAAGTTTTTGTCATTAGACGGGGGAGATACAGTTATATTCTCTTCAGATCCGGCACCACCAGGCTCAAAAGCAAATGTGGATGGGGTGGTCGACAGATTAATTGAACTTGGTGTAGACGTGCATTATTACGAAATGCAGGAGGATTTACATGTTTCTGGCCACGGTAGCCAAGAAGACATTAAAATGCTTTTTGCCCTTCTTAATCCTAAATATTTTATCCCCATTGGCGGGACGATAAGGCACATGAGGGCATATAAAGATATAGCAGTTAATATGGGTGCAGACCCAAGGTCAGTTTTTGAGCTCATGCCTGGAGATATTATTGAATTTAAAGAGGGTAAAGCAGCGCCTGCCGGGAGAATTGATGTAAAAAGTGTCTTAGTTGACGGGCTTGGTATAGGAGATGTCGGCAAGGTTGTATTACGCGATAGACAAAGACTTGCCCAAGATGGGGTTGCAATTGTTCTTCTTCAGGTGGATAAAAGGGGGCAGAAGCTTATTTCTGATCCCGAGGTGATAAGTCGTGGTTTTGTGTTTGAAAAAAAGAAGAAGGGTTTTCTAATCCAGGCGTCAAAGCTTTTGTCTGGCGAGATTCGAAAAAGGAACCGAGTGGACAAGCACGTTGCGAGAAATGTTACCGTGGACTTTTTGGAAAGATTTTTCTTTAAGCAAACCGGCCGCAGGCCAATGATACTCCCGGTAGTAGTTGAAGTTTAAGTAGTATAATGTATTTATGGCTAGAAGAAAGCGTCGGAAAAGAGCGAAAAGCTCATTTAAACTGAAACTGAAGAAAGGGACAATTCATTCTATTGGCCAGGTTTTCTTCTTCTCCCTGGCAGGCTTGATAGTTATTTCTTTTGCCAGACAGGGTCTAATTCTGGTTAAGCTTAACGATTTTTTACTTTTCTATCTTTCTTGGACCACAGTCCTTTTACCCTTTATCTTCTTGTCTTTCGGCTTTCTTTTAACAAAGTTTAAAACTCCCTTGGCCCAGCCCAACGTTCTTGTGGGGAGCCTCCTTTTTTATATATCTATTACAACCTTAATGAGGGCTGGTATTTTAGGGAAGGCTTCATGGGAAGGGGTGGCGACGCTTATTACTCCAGTTGGTGGTTTTATCGTCCTTTTAGGAACGAGTATAGTTGGTTTGATTATCCTTTTTAATACATCAGTTGACCAAGTGGCAGCTTTAATGGGGTCTCTGGTTACTCAAACCAGGCGATATCTTTTGGGTGAAAAGGCTTTTAAAAAAGGCAGGCTTGCCAAGAGAGAATTGAAAGTTTCAGGAGGAGAACATCCAACCCATCCTTCTGCGCCCGTCAAGACTCCAATACAAAAACCTTTGGAAGCCAAATTGGTAAGTAATATTCCAGGAGAGGAGAAGACTTGGAAACATCCCGATCTAAATATTTTGTCCGATACAGAGACCGGTAAGGCAGATAGGGGTGACATAAAAGGTAATGCTGCCATTATTGAGCAGACTTTGGAGTCTTTTGGAATAACCGCACGGGTGGTTGAGGTAAATTTAGGCCCGGCTGTTACCCAGTATGCTCTTGAGGTTGCACTTGGGACCAAGCTTTCAAAAATTACAGCTCTTGAGCGTGATTTGGCATTAGCATTGGCCGCTCCTACAGGAACAATAAGAATCGAAGCTCCAATTCCTGGCCGTTCTCTTGTTGGGATTGAGTTGCCAAACAGAAGCGCCGAATTTGTCCCATTGAGGAAAATGATTGAGTCGGATTCCATGAAGGCGGTGGATTCTAAATTGGCTGTAGCTTTGGGCCTAGATGTTTCTGGAAAACCTCTTGTTGCAGACCTTGCTCTTATGCCCCACATTCTCATTGCCGGCCAGACTGGTTCTGGAAAAAGTGTTTGTATAAATACCTTTCTTACAACACTGCTTTTCAGAGCATCACCCTCAGAAGTGAAACTTATTTTGGTGGACCCAAAGAGGGTTGAGCTTACAGGCTACAATGGTATTCCCCATCTTTTGTCTCCTGTTATAGTTGATCCGGAAAAAGTTATATCTGCTCTTCGCTGGGTTCTTTCTGAAATGGATAGACGCTACAAACTTTTTGCCCAGGCAGGAGTTAGGAATATGGACGGCTATAACGAAATGTCGGGATTTCAAGCCCTTCCCTATATTATTATTGTTATTGATGAGCTTGCCGACATCATGTTCTATTCTCCGGTTGAGGTTGAGGATGCCGTGACAAGGATTGCTCAAATGAGCCGTGCCACCGGGATTCATATGGTTCTTTCGACCCAACGGCCATCGGTAGACGTTATTACAGGTCTCATTAAGGCAAATATTCCTTGCAGAATTGCTTTTGCTGTTGCTTCTCAGGTGGATTCAAGAGTAATTCTTGACATGCAGGGAGCTGAGAAACTTCTAGGTCGAGGAGATATGCTTTATTTACCTCCGGATCAGGCAAAACCCATAAGGATTCAAGGGGCGTTTGTGTCAGAGAAAGAAACAAATACGCTTGTAGCCTTTCTTAAAAAGCAGGGAGTACAGCCACAATATACAGAAGAGGTTACGGCTATGCCAAAACCTGGGACCACGGTGGTTGCCGGTGTTGACCAGGATTTGGACGAGCTTTTTAAAGATGCAGTTGGGGTTGTTTGCCAGTATGACAGGGCTTCTGCTTCTCTTCTCCAGCGAAGACTTTCCATCGGCTATGCAAGGGCAGCAAGAATCGTTGATCAGCTGGAGGCGGTTGGGATAGTAGGGCCAGCTGAGGGGTCAAAACCGAGAGATGTTTTGATTCAAAACCCGGAGGAGTTTCTGTCGGCTTCATCTCCGGATAGATCACCGCCACATAACTAATTATTAAGATGAAAACAATAGGGGAATATTTGAAAGAGGCTCGTGCCAAAAAGAGATATTCACAAGAAAAAATTGCAGAAGAGACAAAGATTAAGAAAGAATTTATTTCCTCAATGGAGAAAGAAAACTGGGAGCTTTTACCGGAATTTCCGGTTATAGTGGGTTTTGTTAAACAAATTTCTAAGTTTTTGAAAGTTGATGAGAGACAAGCGGTTGCTCTCGCGCCGCAAAAGAGCAACCG
>JBAUDN010000015.1:0-14690 GCA_049678105.1 Microgenomates group bacterium | reverse complement strand
GTTATGTATTGATATCTTTGTCCTTTTTTATATTAGGTTTTGTTCCTTTTGCGGGCGGCAAGAGTTTTATTCTCTTTATTTTGGAGAGAATTACAACAACACTAGGACAGTATCTTTATACAAGTGTAAATGCTTTTAATTTTTGGGGGCTTTTTGGTTTTTGGCGCAAGGACATTGTTGTTTCGCAGCTTATTGGTTTTGCAGCAACTGCGGGCATTTCTTTGTTTGCGGCAAGAAAACTTTGGAAAACTAAAAACGCCCGTTTTTTCCTGGCATCAATTGTTTTTTCTTCCGGCTTTATGTTTTTTACAAGAATGCATGAAAGACATTTGTTGCCGGTACTTGCTCCATTAATAGTGGCCTTTGCATTAAATAAAAATCTTTGGATACCTTACGTTGGTTTTTCTTTTGCCTATATTGCTAATCTTTACTATTCTTTTGTCTGGATTACAGAAGGATTTGTCACTGTTCTTCCGACTCCGATAATAGTGATTTTGATTCTTTTGAATCTGGCCTTGCTTTTGTTAATGCTATTTGAAGTTGTTAAGAAAGATAAAAAAACTAAATTTTTCTCCCTGTTTATTAAAAGACTTACTCAAAGGTTAAATTGTTATCAAAAAAAGCCCAAGAAAAGAGCCAAGAAACTTTCCACTAAAACTGTGAGAATTTCTTTGCTGGCAATTCTCCTTTTTTCTCTAGTTGCGCGCATTTTTTGGTTAAGCAGTCCTGCCCATGAGTATTTTGATGAGGTTTATCATGCTTTTACGGCAAGGCGAATGCTGCACGGTGATCCTAAGGCTTGGGAATGGTGGAATACACCGCCGGAGGGGTTTGCTTACGAATGGACCCACCCTCCTCTTGCTAAATTAGGAATGGTTTTGGGGATGCTTGTTTTCGGAGAGAATCCTTTTGGCTGGAGAATTCCAGGAGCTTTGCTTGGAGTGGGAAGTGTATTTTTGGTTTACCTCATTGCAAAAAGTCTTTTTAAAGATGAGTTGATAGGATTGTTGTCCTCTGCCGTTTTTGCCCTAGATGGGCTCCCCCTTGTTATGAGCAGAATTGGAATGAATGACAGTTATCTTTTGTTCTTTTCTCTTTTGGCAATTTATTTATTTATCACAAACAAAGCTTTCCTGTCCGCTTTATCTTTTGGCTTAGCACTTTCTTCCAAGTGGAGTGCAATTTGGATGACGCCCATTTTGCTTGTTTCTCATTTTGTTCTCAAGAAGAAGTTGAAATTGAACTACTTATGGTTTTTTCTTTTACCACCATTAGTTTATCTTGCAAGCTATATCCCCATGTTTTTAACCGGACACGGTTTTGATATTTTTGTGGGGGTCCAAAAGCAGATGTGGTGGTATCATACGCGTCTTGATGCAACCCACGCATATACATCATCTTGGTGGAGCTGGCCAATATTAGTGCGCCCCATCTATTTGTATACGAGTGGTTATATTAATAATTTGGTTGCCAATATCTATGCGATGGGTAATCCAGTTGTTTTTTGGTTTGGACTCATTTCAGTTTTTCCAAGTGCTTGTTTTGCTTTTATAGAAAGAAACAAGAAATTGGGATTTGTTGTCTTTTCATACTTCATATTCTTTGCGTCATGGGCAGTTTCTCCTCGAATAATGTTTTTGTACCACTATCTTCCATCAATACCATTTTTGGCAATTGTGAGCGGATTTGTTTTGAGAAGATTTTCTTGGCTGAGAATTCCTTTACTCCTTACTGCTTTGATTGTCTTTATTTTCTTTTATCCTCACTGGGCTGGAATTAGAGTCTCCGTTCCAATGGATAATTTGTACTACTGGTTTTCTTCTTGGAGATAAAAAACTTAGAGTGCCAGAGCAAGAGAGATTAGTATCAAAAGAATTCCCACCGTACCGCCAATGATTGTTGGGTATGATACTCCGGCCTCAGGGAGTTCCGGTTCGGTGGTTGGTGAAGCTTCAGCAACTGTTGTACTGGTGGGTGTAGGTGTGGCTGTCGCTGTACTAGTAGGTGTAGGGCTACTAGTAGGGGTGGTCGTTGGGCTCCCCGTTGGCGTAGGAGTCGGGCTTCCAGTAGGAGTTGGGCTCCCCGTTGGCGTAGGAGTCGGCGACTCTTGAGTAATTGTGAATGTAAGCGCAGTACAGGATTTTGGCGCTGCAGCTTCCGGCTCTTCTGGTGCAGTGGGGGCAACGGCTTCTTGTCTTAGTTGGTAAAGCCTAACTGCTGTAAATACTGCAACACCTGCCAAAATTACGGTCGCTATGACTATTAATATTGTTACTATTTTCTTTTTATTCATATTAGAACCATCCTAGAGTTGAATGATGTACTTGAGCATTAATTGTAAAACTAGTTACATCTTCAGGAATTGTATATTCATCATAGAATTCTTCTGTTCCTGGTCTTTTTACTGTGACTTCTGGTCTAGTTGCGCTGTTGATTATAAATCTTGCTTTGTCAAAGCTCCCAGAAGATGCAGATCCGGAAACCGTAAAGCGCACAACATCGCCCGCTTTTAGGGTTGAAAGATTAGTTATTCTATTCCATTCAGTGTCAAACGCTTTTATATCAAGACAGGAGGCAGTGATTCCTGGCCCATTGCCGGTACATCTTGGATCTGGACTAGTCCCGCACTCAAGCTTTGTCTCCCCGGGCGCTGGTTTTAACCAGTAGTCTTTTCCTACATGAGGATAGTCACTAGGCTTTTCGCACCAACAAGGCACACCCCAATCCAATTGCCATTCTTTACACCAGTATTTGTCACCTTCAGCATTGCAAAATTCCCTGATGATATGGTCTTTTACCAGGCGTCCTGAACAATCAGAAGGAGAGTAGAGTGCTTTGTTTGTGTTGCAATTTGGGTGATCAGGAGTCGTCGGTGCAGCTTTTGTACCACACCTGTCGTCTGTTGGAATACATGAGGTGTCGAGGTAAGATTTACCACTGCAACAGTCTTCGTTTGGACCACGACACCGACCATCGGCTACACAGGCTGCAGGTGCCGTACCACAAGGAGAGGGGCAACCGCTTGTAGTGTTTGGGACGGATACGAATCGGCCGTTATCACACCTAACACAGGTTGAATAGCCTGAGCAGGCATACTTACCATCGGCTACGCCTCCGGCACATTCTGCACCGCCAGCTGCTTTTTCTCTTATATCTTGCTGTTGTTGGACGAGGATGACACCTGCTCCGATTCCGCCGACTAAGAAGAGAACTCCGAGGATTGTTGCAATTGTTTTTTTGCCGAATTTCCTTTTGGGTGCACCGGCAGTTGTGATGACAGGGGGAATATCAGTATCTACCGAACTGTCAGCAGGTGCACCATTGTCTTGTTGTTGTGCAGTGGTTTGCTCAGATTCTTTCTTTTCTTCAACAATTGGAGGGGGTGGAGAAACAGACCCATCGTCCATTAAAGGAGATAATGGGGTGTCAGTAGAAGGAGAAGGTGGTGTGGGAACATCTGGTGCATCTTGAGGGGTTGATGGAGTTACAACTTGGTCTGTTGGTTGGTTTAGATTGGTAGGTTTATTTTCGTCGGGCATGATAGAGAATTAAAAATTCAAAATTATATTTCTGACTTTCTCCAAATCACAAAAGCAAAGGCAACAACGCCTATACCCATGATAGAAAGCAAGAAGGTAGGTGTCAAGTTGCCCGAATCAGGAGTTGCCGATATAGTTGAAGTTGGACTTGCTGTTGCTGTGGCAGTGGCTGTTGGTGATGGGCTGGGGCTAGGAGTTGGACTTGCTGTTGGTGTGGGAGTTGAACCGGACGGCGTAGATTCAAAAGCAGGACCTTCTGCCGCTTGGACTATAAATGTCCGAGTTAGAGTTCTTAAGATTCCATTAATATCTCTCCAAGTAAGAGAGATTGTGTGAGTACCTTCAGAGAGTTCTTCTGGCGGGCTCCAGCTCCAGTTTCCTGAAGAACCTATGGACACATCATCAGTGATGGGATCTGATTCAATGGTAATTGTAATTGTTGTTCCGGCTGGACCTTCTCCGAAAAATTCCGGCTCGGTAGTTGTAACTATTTCTCCCTCATCCAAGCTTTCTAGTGTTACAGTTTCCGCCGAAGGAGTGGCAATTTCTTCTGGTACGTCAAATCCTGAAGATGGGGTTGCCTCATCTGGTAGATTGATGTCTGCTTTTGGTATACCGCCGGTTTCACTAGGAGGTAAGTTCTTAAAGTCATGGCTTTGTCCCAGAATAATGGGCGGCGTAGGTTTAGCCGAAGCTGGATAAATCTGTGCAGTAGCCACGCCACGGCTCCCTGATTGGACGGATATTTCGATAAGAGTAGTTGTTTCATTTATCTCAACTAAAGACGTTAGATCTTGAGTTCTTGCCGAAGAAATTGGGATAACCCAACTGCCGTTTTGGGAAGTAGTGGTTGATAAAGGACTTGCCCCGGCCAGTGTTACATAGACAATAGAGTTTTCTGCCGCTGCCCCGGTTGCAGTAAGAACAGAACCCGAGATCGAATTGGAAGTAGTTGGGCCGAGAAGTTCAGGACCAACAGTTACTTGCCAAGGAATTCCATTGTTATTAAAATCCTGCCCTCCTGAGCCTATTTCAAAATGGTAGGTTTTACTTGAGGTAAGCCCCTGGATGGTGGTAGTGTGGGTCTCACTTAGTTCGCCGAGTTCGTTAAGTTCTGTTTTAGTCAGAGAGCTGGCAGATTCACCCCATTTTATAAATCCACTGGTTTTTTTGTCAGTGATCCAGGAAACTGTAAAAGACGAATCTGTGATATTTGTTATCCTTACATCTTTTGGAGAAACCTGTGGTGATGCGCCGAGTCTGAAAATTTGTCTATTTTGAACTAAAAGAATTCCGGCTGCAAGGCCAAAGATTAAAATGACTATACCAAGTAAGGTGGGAATTTTACTTTTTTTCATTATTCTAACTCTCCTGATTCTGTAGCTTGGGTTTCCGCGCTTTCTGTTGCGGTTTCTTCTTCAGATAGTGGTTCAGACTCAGGGATTTCGGTAGGAGAGGGGCTGGGTGTTGGGCTTATGATTGAGGTTTCTGGCAATTCTTGTTCTTCAAAAAACACTCTGGTGTCGATTTTTCCAAGCGTTTCTGTATCAAGGGTAGGAGAAATTGGTTCCAATATTTCATCAGGGACTTTTGCTGGAGCATCGGTTGTAAAAGCCCGAAAGACACTAAATCCAATCCAAAAAAGTATTGTAATCAGGGTTAATACTCCCATAGTTACCAAGCTCGGCGTTTTTTGTTTTTCCATTTTATTTTATTTCTGAGTTTTCCTTAAGATAAGGTGTGCGGCCGGTTACGACAAGGACCAAATTTTGCCCCTCTTCTGTTTCTGCCGAAAGGATATTAATTGCGTCAATTTTTACAGGCCTTCGCATTTTTTCCATGTCGGAAAGAAAACTGATAATGTTTTGATAGTCTCCGGATAAACTCATTGAAAAAGAAATGCCCTTTGCCTCCCCAGGTAATTTTTCAAGCTCATCGGATGTTCTTCTTACTTTTTCTTCACCAACCAGAGTTACCTCTCCTATCGATATCCCCAAAAGGTTTATAGGATGACTTACTGAAAGACCTTCAATTTGGCGAACAAAAGTGTCGGGTGCCGGACTATTGGGAACGGCAGTTTCTAGAAGTTTAATTCTTGGTTCCTCTTGAGTGAATAAGGTTTGTGCTTGTTGTAGGTTTTGAATTTTTGTTGCCATTTTGGTCGCGGTTTCTTCTTTTGTTTTAATCTCTTTAAGAAGCTCAGTAATGGTTAAAAGGGTGGGTCGAAGGGCAAAGATTGCAAAGAAGGAAACAGTTACTAATGTAAGTATGAGTTCTAAAAACATCTTCAAATCCTTCCTTTGTTTGTAGATGTTTATAATGTTTAAAAAGTATGATTTATATCTTAGATAGTCTTTTCTCCAACCTAACGCCATATCTACTCTCCTCCTTTCTCGGTAAGCTTTAGTTTGAGTGCATAGTTTAGTAAAAATTGGTATTCTTTGTCTGTACTAACCTGGGTTATAGAAACCTCTTTGAACACATCGGTTGATTCTAGATTTGCAACAAACTGAGCAATACTTCTTTCGCTCGGTGATACACCCTCAAGCCTTATTTCATTACTAATCAAAGAAAATGAGGTTAGGGCTACTTCGGGAGGAAGAAATGAGGAGACATTATCCAGATAGTTTGTGGTGAGGTTATCTTCCATTGTGAGCTCTGAGAAGATTAAAATCTCTTTTTGCGTTTTCTTAAACTCTTGTTCAAAATCGGCAGATGCGGTAATGACAGATTGTCTTTGTTTAATCAAGTCTTTTAAGTCAGCCGATTTCGCATCTAGCCAAAAGCGAGAAAGAAAAGCAATCATTACAACCATTTCTGTAACTATGACAATTATTCTAAAGGAGGAGAGGAGCCAAGAGAGTATCCGCCCTGGGGTTGAAACAGCGAACTCTTCCTGGGGCAAGAGATTTATAATCTTCCTTGTTTTTCGGGCAGCCATTTGTAATCAATATTAGCACATGGTAAGGCAAGAAAGAAGCTATTTTTTAGGTTTTGTTAGGAGCTTGGAAAGGGAACTTTTAATTCTGGCAGCCTTGTTTTTATGAATCACGTGTTTTTTTGCCGCCCTGTCAGCCAGAGAGGTGGCAACTCTAATTTTTTCTTTTGTTTTTTGTTTTTTTGCTATCCTTATTGCGGCTTGAAGTCGAGTTATAATAATCTTATTGACACTTTGCTTTTTTTTTGAGGCCCTAAGTGCTCTTTTTGCTGTTTTTGTAACTGGCATGTTTGTGAGTATAATCTAACAAGGTTGGAATATCAACATGGTTAATAAAATTATTTCAAAAAGCAAAAGACTTTTTGTTTCTCCTCAGTCTTCTGTTCTTTCGGCGGCAACGATTATAATGTTTATGGTTGTTGCATCGCGTGCTTTAGGTTTGATTCGTCAAAGGACTCTGGCGCATTTTTTTGCGCCTTCAGAGCTTTCACTTTTTTTTGCAGCATTTAGGCTTCCTGACCTAATTTTTGAAGTTTTGGTTTTTGGAACATTTTCTTCTGCCTTTATACCTGTTTTTACAAAGGCGCTCAAGAAAGACAATTCTGATGCTTGGGAAATAGCAGGAAACGTTGCCAATATTAGCTTATTGATTTTTGGTCTTTTTGCTGTTGTTGCAGGAATTTTTGCCGACAGGTTATACGCTTTATTTGCACCCGGTTTTGGTCCAACTGAGCAAGTTCAAATTGTTAAAATTGCTCGCATCCTTTTCGTTGCCCAGGGATTTTTTGTAATCAGTTATGTTTTAACCGGCGTCTTGGAATCTTTAAGGAGATTCTTAATTCCTGCGTTAGCTCCCCTTTTCTATAATTTAGGAATTATATTAGGGACTTTTATTTTGTCCCCCAGAATAAACCTTTTAGCGCCGGCAATCGGGGTATTTGTCGGAGCCTTTTTTCATTTTCTAATCCAGCTCCCTTTGGCGATAAAGCTTGGTTTTAGATTTATTCCATCGATTCATTTAACCAAAGAGGTGAAGAAGATTGGCAAACTTGCAGCACCGAGAATTATAGAACTTTCTTTCCTGCAGATTTCTAAGACAGTAGAGCTTTTCTTGGCTTCACTTATATCTACGGCCTCATATACTTATTATACTTTTGGAAACTCTTTACAACTTCTTCCGGTCGGTGTTTTTGGAACTTCTATTGCAAAAGCGGCCCTTCCTACACTTGCAAGACAAGCGGAAGATAAAAAGCAATTTAGAGAAACCCTTTTTAACGCACTTTACCAAATTGTATTTCTGGTTTTGCCTGTTGCAACAGTTCTTATAGTCCTTAGGATTCCATTAGTAAGACTCGTTTTTGGTACCGAAATATTTGACTGGGAGGCAACAGTGCAGACAGGACTTGTAGTTTCCTCTTTTGCAGTTGGGGTTGTCTTTCAGGCCACAGTTGCACTGTTGGCACGAGCCTTTTATGCCCTTAATGACACAAAAACTCCAGTGGCAATCTCAATAACTGGAATAATAATGATAGTTATTATTAATCTTATTTTTGTTAGGGGGCTTTCTCTTCCTGTTTGGGGTTTGGCGCTTGCATTTTCAATTGGAAGCGCATATCAAGCATGCCTGCTCTTTTATCTTTTAAGCAAAAGGTTTAGTAAGACATCTTTCACTAACTTGGTTGCCCCAATGTTTAAATCTGGCTTTTCTGCTTTAGGGTCAGGTCTTATTATGTATTTGGTTCTTAAAATTTTTGACAGGTCTGTCTGGGTCAAAAGGCTTTCGTTTTTAGGGAAAATAGAAGCAACGTCGGTCATTGCTTTTGAAAAATTTGTTTTGGACACTCGTTATACAGGAAATTTACTTATCTTGACAGTTATGGTTTCTATAATAGGTTTCTTAGTATATTTAGGGTTAGCAATCATCCTGGGAACAAAGGAAGTATGGATATTCTTCGACATGATTAAAAAGATTCTTGTAAAGCGTAAAGTTGCACCAATTCCCACAAAGGAACAAGAACCTGTTGCCCCAACCCCAGTAGATTCGACTTCCTAGTTTACAGTTCGAAAATCACTCCATCTGGCGAGGGGTTGACAACATTTAGCACTCATGTTAATCTTCTGCTAATGACAAACGGCTTGACTGCAAGACAAACACAAATATTAAAGTCACTGATTGATGAATATATAGAGACAGCTGTTCCTGTTGGTTCTGAGGCTTTGGACAAAAAATACAACTTAGGCGTTTCCCCTGCGACGATAAGAAATGAAATGGTCGCTCTTACAAAAGCAGGTTTTTTGAGACAGCCGCATACTTCAGCCGGTCGTATACCGACTCCAAGAGCGATGAAGTTTTACATAGAACAACTTATGGAAGAAAAAGAAATGAGCTTAGCAGAGGAGGTTAAGGCAAAAGAGGAAGTTTGGGACGCAAGAAATGATTTATCCCTACTCTTAGAGCAAGTTACACATGCCTTGGCAGAGCGTACGAAAAGTTTGGCAATTGCTGCAATTGACGAAGGAGGAATTTGGCATTCTGGTTATTCAAATATATTTTTAAACCCTGAATTTGCAGATTTGGAGGTTTGTGCAAACTTGTTTTCTCTGCTTGAGGAAGTAAAAAGGCTTCAAGAACTTTTCTTTGAGGAAGTACAAGGAGAATCTCCCGTTGAAGTTGTTTTTGGAGAAGAACTTGGATGGTCTGGCTTGGCGCCGGTTGGAGTAATAGCAACACGATTTAATGTTAGAGGAAAGCATGGTGCATTAGGAGTAATTGGGCCGATAAGGCTTAGTTACCCAACTATTATTCCGGTCCTTAGGTATTTTGGTAATTTAGTTCAGGAAATTGGAGGAAAATGAAGAAAAAAGTAAAAACAAAAGGAACTAAGAAAGACAAACAAGAAGATTTAAAAAACCAGCTGGCCCGGGCTTTGGCAGACTATGACAATTTAAGAAAAAGGATTGAGAGAGAAAGGGGAGAATTTGAAAAAATTGCAAATATGAAATTTGCAGTTAAAGCTTTGTCTGTTTTTGATATGCTGGAAGATGCCCAGAAACACTTGAAAGATTCAGGGATTGCTTTAACATTAGAAGAGCTCGAAAAAATCTTTTTAGATGAAGGGATCGAGAAAATAAAAGCAGAAGTGGAAGATAAGTTTGATGAAGAATTACACGAAGCAATTGAAGTTGTAAGCGGGGGAAAAGATGGTAGAATCTCTGATATTGTTTTAACAGGTTGGAAGTTTATGGACGGTTTCGTTATTAGGCCGACAAAAGTAAAAGTAGGCAAAAAAGGAAAATAATATGAGTAAAATAATCGGAATAGATTTAGGAACAACTAATTCAGTTGTTGCCGTAATGGAAGGGGGAAGACCCAAGGTTATCCCCGCGGCTGATACTGGTAGAAATCTTACACCTTCTGTTGTTGAGCCGATTAAGAACTTAGTTGGGGATGTGGCCAAGCGCCAAATGATTTTAAATCCCGATAATACTATTTATTCCATTAAGCGACTGGTGGGTAGAAGGATTGGTGATGCCGAAGTTGAGAAAACAAAGAAAATGGTTCCTTATGAAATCAAAGGAGGTAAAGATAACCAAGCAGTAGTCGAAGTTGAAGGAAAAATCCACACAGCTCAGGAAATTTCTGCAAGAATTTTAATGAAACTAAAAAAAGATGCAGAAGATTATCTGGGAGAAAAAGTAGATAGAGCAGTGATTACAGTTCCTGCATATTTTGATGATGCACAGCGGCAAGCAACAAAACAAGCTGGAGAAATTGCAGGCTTTAAAGTAGAAAGAATAATTAATGAACCAACTGCTGCCTCTTTGGCATATGGTTTAGAAAAGAAAAAAGCAGAAAAAATTGCGGTTTACGATTTAGGTGGAGGTACTTTTGATATTTCTATTTTAGAACTTGGTGAAGGAGTTTTTGAAGTAAAGGCAACCAATGGAAATACTCATCTTGGAGGAGATGATTTTGATGAAGAGATTGTTGATTGGATTGCTGCGGAATTCAAGAAAGATAATGCAGTTGATTTGAAAGCAGACAAACAAGCACTTCAAAGAGTAAGAGATGCAGCCGAAAAAGCAAAGATAGAATTGTCGGCCACACAGGAAGTTGAAATTAATCAACCTTATATTACTCAAAAGAATGGACAACCTCTTCATTTGACAATGAAATTAACCCGTGCCAAGTTTGAAAGTTTAACAGAGGACTTGATTGAAAGAACAATGAAACCTGTTGAGGCTTGTCTTAAAGATGCAAAACTTGATCCCCATGATGTTGATGAAGTGATTTTGGTCGGTGGAATGACCAGGATGCCAAAGATAATCAAGTGGGTTAAGGATTATTTTGGTAAAGAACCAAACAAGTCTGTAAACCCTGATGAAGTAGTTGCGGTTGGCGCTGCAATCCAAGCAGGAGTTTTGGGTGGAGAAGTAAAGGACATCCTTCTCTTGGACGTTACTCCTTTAACTTTGGCAATTGAAACTTTGGGACATGTTGCAACGCCAATGATTCCCAGAAATACAACCATTCCAACCAGTAAAACAGAAGTTTTCTCAACTGCAGCAGATAGCCAAACCCAAGTTGATATCCACATAACTCAGGGAGAACGACCGATGTCCACAGATAATAAAAGCTTGGGCAGATTTATCTTAGATGGTATTCCTCCTGCCCCTCGCGGGGTTCCACAAATTGAGGTTACCTTTGATATTGATGCATCTGGAATTTTGAAAGTTACCGCAAAAGACAAGGCAACAGAGAAAACTCAGAACATAACCATTACAGGAGCAGTTGGTCTTTCTGATGATGAAGTGAAGAGGATGCAGGAAGAGGCCGAGAAACATAAGGAAGAGGACAAGAAAAAGGCGGAGAAAATTGAGGCAAGAAATAGAGCTGATGCTATGGTGGCAACAGCTGAAAAAGCCCTGAAAGATGCTGGAGATAAAGTTGACAAGAAAGTCAAAGAAAAAGTTGAAGAAAAAATTAAAGCCTTGAAAGATATTTTGGATAAGGGAGAAAAAGAAGAATTAGAAAAGAAAACACAAGAGTTATCTGAGGAATTACAAAAAGTTGGACAGGCAATGTATGGAGCAAAAGGTGCTCCACAAGGCAAACCAAAAAAAGAGAAGGCTGAAAAAAAAGGAAAGAAAGCTGAAGACAAAGAAAAAGCAGAAGAGGGAGAAGTTGTGGAATAAGCGAAGCTTAAGACTTCGTCAAAAAATGTGGCTGCAAAATCTGACTATTACGATATTTTAGGGGTCTCCAAAGATGCTTCGGCTGATGAGATAAAAAAGGCTTACAGGAAGCAGGCTTTGGAGTGGCATCCGGATAAACATAAAGACGGTAAGGAGATTGCTGAAAAACGCTTCAAGGATATAAACCAGGCATACCAGGTTTTATCTGATTCTCAAAAGAAACAAGCATATGATCAGTTTGGGCATGCTGCTTTTGCTCCAGGAGGAATGCCAGGTGCAGGATTTGGAAAAGCAGGAGGACCATTTTCTCAAAGTGGGAAATATGGACCTTTTACATATACTTATACTTCAACAGGTGGTGCTTCCCCCTTTGCTGGTTTTGATTTTGGCGACCCTTTTGAAATTTTCGCCCAGTTTTTCGGTGGAGGCTCTCCTTTTGTTAGACAAAGGAAGCCGCGCTACAGCGTAACCATTGATTTTATGGAAGCAGTTAAGGGAACTGAAAAAGAGGTAAGCATAGAAGGTAAAAAGAGAAAAATTAAGATTCCGGCAGGAGTGAGTGAGGGGTCAAGAATTAATTTTCAGGATTTTATTCTTTCAATTAATATCCGCCCACATGAGATGTTTGAAAGAGATGGGCCAGATATATTTGTGAAATTGGCCATTCCTTTTTCTTTGGCTACATTGGGAGGAACAGTTGAGGTACCGACGATTGACGGAGAGGTAAAAATCCGCATAAAAGCTGGAACTCAGTCAGGTATAATGATTCGTCTTCGTGGTAAAGGTGCCCCACGTTTACGAGGAAGAGGAAAAGGAGACGAATATGTGCGTGTATTTGTGGCCGTTCCAGGAAAATTAACAAGAGAACAAAAGGAGTTATTGAAGAAAATAAAGAAAGAAAACTTGTAGGCACCCCGATTGACTTCTTTTTGCTTCTGAATTAAACTATCTGTTAGATATTAAGGTTTGCGTGAATGGTGGGATATTTGCCCGCCATTTTTTATAAATATGGTACAGACACCTAGAACAGAGTTTGCCCAGGCTTTAAAAGCCATCGCCACCGAGCGAGGGCTTGATGCTAATGTAATATTAGAAACGATTGAACAAGCAGTAATCGCCGCCTATCGACGTGATGCAAAGGAAAGGGGTGAAGAAACCGAGGAGATGGAGTTTGAGGCTGAGATTAATCCCGTCGATGGAGAGGCAAAAATTTTTGCTTGGCCCGAAGGCAAAAAAAAGGAAAAAAAAGATGTTACCCCACCAGGGTTCGGCAGGATTGCAGCCCAAACAGCAAAGCAAGTAATTCATCAAAGGATAAGAGAGGCTGAAAAAGACTCCATTATGGATGAATTTTCCGGACGTATCGGAGCTTTAATTTCTGGAATGATTTTACGTTTTGACGGGCCAAACGTGAGGATAGATTTAGGGCGCTCGGAAGGTACAATGCCTTCTGAGGAGAGAATTCCGAACGAGCGGCTCTCTGCCAACCAAAGACTTACTTTTCTTATGAAAGACATAGGAGAAACACCCAAAGGGAAACAAATTATCCTCTCAAGAGCAGACCCTGTCTTTGTTGAAAAACTTTTTAAAAGAGAGGTTCCAGAAGTTGCTTCGGGAAGTGTTGAAGTGAAAGCTATTTCAAGGGAGGCTGGAATAAGGACAAAAATTGCCGTTTTTTCCAATCAGTCTGGTGTTGATCCGGTTGGCTCTTGTGTTGGACAAAAAGGAGTTCGGGTTCAAGCAGTTACAAACGAGCTTGGAGGGGAAAGAGTTGATATCGTTCCTTGGAGTGATAATGTTGAAGAACTGATAGAGGCTGCGCTTTCACCGGCAGAGGGACTAAGTGTTTCTTTAAATGAGGAAGAGAAGACGGCAAAAGTTGAAGCACCGGAAGACCAACTTCCATTAGCCATCGGCAAAGATGGGCAAAATGTGAGACTGGCATCAAAGCTAACTGGATGGAGAATTGAGATAGAAGGCGCTGACGGAGAAGAAAAAAAGGAACCGGAATCTGAGATGGAAAAAGTTGAGAAAAAAGAAGCTAAAAAAGAAGATCGAGCGGTCGACAGCTCTCAAAAAGTATCGGATAATGATGGAGATGATGAGGTTGAGAAAAAGGAAAGTAAGCAAACAAGCTCAAGCGAAAGTTAAATGAGAACTTTACGCAGAAAGGATTTATTGTATGGAAAAGACTCGACAGCCAATAGTTACGGTTCTTGGTCACGTAGATCACGGAAAAACAACGTTTCTTGACGTAGTAAGAAAAACTTCCGTTGCCAAAAAAGAGGCTGGAGGAATCACTCAAAGCATAGGAGCCTCCGTTGTATCCACAAAGGGAGGTAAAAAGATAACATTTATTGATACCCCCGGACATGCGGCTTTTGTTAAGATGCGCTCTCGGGGAGCGAAGCTGGCTGATGTTGCAATCTTGGTGGTGGCTGGAGATGGTGGTGTTAAACCTCAAACAAAAGAAGCTCTTATTCACATCAGAGAAGCCGAAATTCCATTTATCGTTGCGGTTACAAAGATTGATATTGCTTCTTCATCGGTTGAGACAGTCCGAGGGCAGCTCGAAAAAGAGGGCGTTTTATTTGAAGGCAAGGGTGGTGATACGCCGTTGGTTAGTTTGTCAGCAAAAGAGGGTAAGGGGATTAATGATTTACTGGAAATGATCATTTTGGTTTCAGAAGTCAATGAGATTAAGGCAGATGAGAAAGGGAAGTTGGAAGGGGTGGTTATTGAAACAAGTAAAGACAGATGGGGCTCACTTGTTTCCGTTGTTATCAGGAACGGGACATTGAGTGTGCGCGATGAAATTTTAGCAGAGAATATTGACTGTAAAGTAAGAGGTTTGTTCGATGGCAAAGGGAGATCTATTAAAAAAACACTTCCGGGAGAACCTGTTTTAATATTAGGTTTTAGTGAACTACCTCCGGTCGGTGCAAAAGTAAGTTTCTTAAAGGATAAGGGGAAGATAAAGGAAAAAGAGAAGAAGATTTCAGTACCCAAGGTAGAAG
>JBAUDN010000014.1:0-12879 GCA_049678105.1 Microgenomates group bacterium | reverse complement strand
TTATGGCCCTGTTTAGTTTGTCAAAGAACTGAAAAAGATATAAAATATAAAGCCATGGCAGCTGAAAAAAAGAAAAAATTTGAGAGAACAAAGCCACACGTCAATGTTGGTACCATTGGCCACGTTGATCATGGTAAGACCACTCTAACGGCAGCGATTACCAAAGTACTTGCCAAAGAAAAGGATAACCCCACTAAGGCGCTTGACTTCTATGATGTTGAGAATGCTCCTGAAGAGAAAGAGAGAGGTGTAACAATAAATGTTCACCATTCAGAATATGAGACCGAGAAGCGCCACTATGCCCACATTGATGCTCCGGGACACGCAGATTATGTTAAAAACATGATTACCGGTGCGGCCCAAATGGATGGCGCAATCCTTGTAATTTCTGCTGCCGATGGACCTATGCCTCAAACCCGAGAGCATGTAATCTTGGCTCGCCAAGTTAATGTTCCGGCTTTAGTGGTTTTTTTAAATAAGGTTGATACAGTTGATGACCCTGAAATTATTGAGCTGGTTGAAGCAGATATTCGTGACCTTCTTAAGAAATACGAATATCCAGGTGACAAAATTCCTATTGTTAAAGGTTCTGCCCTCAAAGCTTACGAAGGTGATGCTGAGGCTGAAAAGCAAATCCTTGAGCTTATGAAGGCTGTGGATGAATACATTCCTGAGCCAAAGAGAGAGATAGATAAGCCATTCTTAATGCCGGTTGAGGATGTTTTCTCAATCAAGGGTCGAGGGACTGTGGCAACCGGCAGGGTTGAAAGAGGAAAATTGGAAGTCAATAAAGAAGTTGAGATAGTAGGCCTTAAAGATACCCAAAAGACTGTGGCAACCGGCCTTGAGATGTTCAGGAAGACTCTTGATGAAACTCAAGCTGGAGACAATGTTGGAGTTTTGCTGCGCGGAATTGAAAAAGGTGGAATTGAGCGGGGACAGGTTCTGGTAAAACCAGGCTCGGTTAAGCCTCATCTGGAGTTTGAAGCAGAAGTTTATATCCTTTCAAAAGAAGAGGGTGGAAGACACACACCATTTTTCTCTGGTTACAAGCCTCAATTTTATGTAAGAACAGCAGATGTTACTGGAGGAGTGACCCTACCAGAAGGTATTGAGATGGTTATGCCTGGGGACAATGCAAAAATGAAGGTAAAGCTCATCCAGCCAGTGGCGATGGAAGACGGACTTAGGTTTGCTATTCGTGAAGGTGGAAGCACAGTTGGTGCTGGAGTAATAACCAAGATAATCGCTTAAAAAAGCACTTTAAAGGGCTCATGCCAGCAGGACGTCTTCGAATCAAGCTAAAAAGCTACGACCACCGTGTCATAGATGAGGCGGCAGCTAAGATATTGGATACGGCAATAGCTACTGGAGCAAAGATAGTTGGCCCTATCCCTCTTCCCACAAAAAGAACTCTTATTCCAGTCCAAACATCCCCTTTTATAAACAAAGACGCAAGAGAACATTTTGAAATATTAGTTCATAAAAGACTTATAGACCTGCATGACCCTTCAGATAGAACAATTGATTCCCTCTCAAATCTTGACCTCCCGGCAGGGGTTTCAATTGAGATAAAGATGTAGCCTCTTATTCCTTTGGTTTAAGAAGAAGCTGTATGTTTAAAAGATACAGAATAAGCCCTCCATAGAAAGTATTTGACAAAATTAAGGATATTGGAAAGTTAGAAAACTGGCTTGGATTCTTAAAGTTCCAGCTGACCAGTAGATAGGAAATTCCAATTAACACCAGAGGTTCAATTTGCTTTTTCTTTACGGCATGGGCTGTAAGTAAAACAAAAGGAAAGACCAACCAGATAAAATGGTGTTGCCAAGAAAGGGTATCAACTAAGAGCAGGGTTGTTACAAAAAGAGAAAACTGTAAATCTTGACTTTTTCTTTTCAGTGCAAAAAATGAGGTTATTGCAACAAGTACCGCCGAGATCGAAATTGTTGCGTATCGTCTGAGGATTAAATTTCCAGAAAGTCTTGCTATAAATCCTACCAGCCCCTGATTATAGTAGATCTCTCTACTAGATAAGTTAAGAAGTGGTGGAACTACTTCCTTTATGTAAAATTCATAAAGATTTACATCTGAGATTAGGGCAACTAGAAAAATAGAGAGTCCGATGGGAAGCAATGAATATAAAATTGTCTTCCACTCACGCTTGAGAAGAAAAAATAATAAAAAGAACCCAAATACTGTTTTAAAAGCAATTGAGATGCCCAGGAGAACTCCTGCTAGAGAAATCCTTTTCTGTTTATAGAAATAATAGGCAAAAAGCAGTGTAAAAAAGGCAACTGTGTTGTTTTGGCCCATGCCTAATGTGAATTTGGTTGGAAAGGATAAGAAAGTCAAAGAAAGTGCCAAGAGTGAAACTTGCCAGGGTACTTTCTTGAGAACAATTTTAAGTGAGAGATAGACTGCTCCTACTGTTGAGGCAAAAATTAGGAGAACAAAAATGGCTTGCGCTACTTTATAAGGAAATGCCATCAACGGTAAATAGAAAAGGAGAGTATTTGGTGGATAACCAACCCCAGTAAAAATATCGGGGTTTAAGTATGGATTACTATCCGTAGAGAGGTCTTTCGCAGCCAGCCAGAGGACGTTAAAATCGGGAGCGTTTGTAGAAATTATGCGACAAAGTGAGCGCGCTGATAAAGACAGGATTATCAAAAAAATAATAATTGTTCCAATCTTGAATTTAATCCTATTCATTTACTTGTTTATTTTACAACACCGCTGGCCGTCATTGATAAAGTATCTAGGGTATAGCCTTGCTAGCTGTAGCTTCATTTGATATAATTTGCCCATCGTGGAGGTGTTCGTCTTAAATAGTCCACGCTGATTGTCTGGGAATGCTAAGAGGTGTCTCCGGGCACCTTTTTTCGTGTTTTGAAAATGATAAATACAATTTTAGGTCAGAAAAAGAGTATGAGCCAAACCTTTGTTGATACGACAAGGGTTCCTGTAACCTTGGTTAAGGCTGGTCCATGTGTTGTTACCCAGATAAAAAAAGAGGAAAAAGATGGTTATTGGGCAGTACAAATTGGGCTTGGAGAGAAGAAAATTAAAAATATTACCAAGACCATGCAGGGACACCTTAAAGGGGCCATTAAAGGAAAAATGGCTCCTCGTTTTTTGCGCGAGATTAGATTTTCTGAAGAGCCTGAGTTGAAAGTCGGAGACAAAATTAAAGTTTCCGACATTTTTAGTAAGGGAGATGTGATAGCCGTAACTGGAATTTCCAAGGGTAAGGGATTTGCAGGCGTTGTTAAGCGTTGGGGCTTTGCCGGAGGACCAAGGACTCACGGCCAGTCTGATAGACAAAGATCTCCTGGTTCCATTGGTCAAGGTACAACTCCGGGCCGTGTCCACAAAGGTAAGAAAATGGCAGGTAGAATGGGAGGGGAAGCTGTTACTGTCAAGAATTTGAAAGTTGTTTGGGTTGATTCAGACAAAGATGAAATGGCAGTTTTAGGCCCAATTCCTGGTTCACCAAAGGGTTTGATCATTCTTAAGAAGATAGCCTCTGGAAAACTTGAAGATTTAGCTCAAGAAGTCCAGCAGGTACAAGTAGAGAAGGAAGTAGAAGAAGAGGATTCTGAGGAGATAAAGGAAGCAGAAAAGGAGGAAAAGAGTGAGTAAATTAAATGTCTATTCAGCAAAAGGGATTAAAAAGCAAGCCATTAATTTTCCAAAAAGGTTTGTTGAGAAAGAAAATGCGGCTCTTTTATCACAAGCGATAAGGGTGTATGAGGCGAGGCGTCACCCGGGGCTTTCCAAGACGAAAACTCGGGGAGAAGTTACTGCTTCAACAAGAAAGATTTGGCGTCAGAAAGGTACGGGGCGAGCCAGACATGGTGCACTCTCTGCTCCAATATTTGTTGGAGGAGGAACAGCTCACGGTCCAAAGGGTCTTAAAAGAGAGCTAGTTTTACCAAAGAAGATGAAGAAGAAAGCCCTTAATGTCGCTCTTACTTTGAAAGCAAAAAGCGGTGACCTTTTAGTTGTGGATGGCGTTTCATCTTTAAAAAAGACAAAAGAGGCCCAGAATTTAGTTAATAAAATCCTTGCCAGCCAGAAAAAGAAAGGAAGAGTTACTTTTATTCTGTCTGAAAAGGGTCTTCCAGCGGTTAGGGCAATCCGTAATTTATCTGATGTTGAAGCTGTTCCTTTCCAGAATATTAATGCCTACCAGGTATTTTTTGGAGGAGTATTGCTTTTAGATAGAGAAGTATTGACAGCAAAAAGCAAGGAGAAAAAGAAATGAGATTAAAACCTGTATTGACAGAAAAAAGTATGAGTGAAGCCAAAGAGGGAATCTACACTTTTTGGGTGGAAAAAAGTATGAATAAAAATCAGATTAGAAAGGCAGTGGAGGATGTTTTTGGGGTTCATGTTGTTAAAGTAAGAACAATTAATGTTGCAGGAGAGACAAAAAGGACTTTTAGAGGTAAAAAGAGAACTATTAAACCAAGAAAAAAGGCAATGGTGACTTTAAAAGAAAAAGAAAAGATAGATTTATTTGAGGAGGCAAAGAAGTGAAAAAACTAAAGAAGATTTTACCTAAAAGGTCAGGAAGAGATGTAAGCGGGAAGGTAACCGTGAGACATCAAGGTGGAAGACAAAAGAGATTTTTGCGTGAAATTGATTTCAAGAGGGATAAAAAGGATGTTTGGGGACATGTTGAGAAAATAGAATATGATCCGAATAGAAATGCAAACATCGCTCTTATTTGTTACATCGATGGAGAAAGACGCTATATTTTGGCACCAGCCGGGCTCAAAGAAGGTCAAAAGATAGTAGCTTCAGAGACAGCACCTCTGGAAGCTGGAAATGCTTTGCCTTTGGATAAGATTCCAGTAGGATTCCAAATTCATAATATTGAAATAAGGCCAGGTAAGGGTGGACAGATGGTTCGTGGTGCCGGAGCAGCGGCAGTTATACAGGGGAAGGAAGGGGAGTTTGTAGTTGTGAAATTGCCTTCTAGTGAAATCAGGAGATTTAGGCCGGATGTTTATGCGACATTGGGACAGGTTGGTAGAGCTGAAGCACGAACAGAGAGAATTGGCAAAGCAGGAAGAAAAAGAAGAAGGGGTATTAGGCCAACAGTTCGAGGAGTTGCCCAGCATCCTGGGTCCCATCCTCATGGTGGTGGAGAAGGAAGAAGCGGAGTAGGACTTAAATATCCTAAAACTCCATATGGAAAACCGGCTGTTGGTAAAACAAGAAAGAAAAAGAAATATTCAGATAAATTAATAGTAAAAAGGAGGAAGCCAGGAAAGCATTCCTGAAAAAGAAAATAATATGAGTAAAGCTGAAAGTTTGTTTATAAAAGATTGGGAGGCAAGAATTGCAAAAGGAATGGGGTCAATTTCTTGGATGAAAGAGCAATATGGAGCAACAGATGTGGAGGTGGAGCTTGAAGCGATGACAAATGTTCTGACTCATGTTGCTAGCATGGGCTTTTTAGATGCGCAGGAGATGGGAGATGAAGAATTACATAAACAAATGACACAACTTAAAGAATTTGCAAGAAACATGGAAGGCTTATTGGCCAGGGAAAGTTTAAGTAAAAAACATTCGATTTGGTCAAATAACGAACAAAATGGCAAGATCAAGTAAAAAAGGACCATATATAGATAAACGCCTTTTTAAGAGGGTGGTTTCTGGTATGGGAAAAAAGGGAAAGCCGATTAAAACCTGGGCAAGAAACAGTCAGATTGCTCCAGAGTTCGTAGGTAAGTATTTCTCGGTCCATAACGGAAGAACATTTATTGAAATTTTTGTTACAGAGGACATGGTGGGTCATAGACTTGGGGAGTTTGCACCAACAAGAACATTTAGAGGGCACGGTCGAGTTGTCAAAAGAATTATTGAAAAAACTTAATAGACTAATATGGAGATTAAATCAGTACAAAAATTTGTGAGAATGTCGCCCAGGAAATTAAGGCTGGTGGTATCCACTGTGAAGGGTATGAAACCAGTTGAGGCAGTTGAAATTTTACCCCACACTGGCAAGCGTGCCGCTGGACCGTTAGCTAAAGTGATAAAAACAGCCATTGCTAATGCTAAACAAAAGGGTATTAATGACCAAGATTTGGAATTCAAGGAGATACAAATTGGTGAGGGACCAAGAAAGATTAAAAGATATGTGGGTGGAGGAAAAGGAAGAATTAGGATTCACAAAAGGAGAATGGCTCATATTAGAGTAATTTTAGAGGCAAAGTCTCCCAAAAAATCAAAAACCAAAACTCAAAAGTTAAAATTACAGAGCAAAACGAAAAAGAAGAAAAAATTAACTAAAGGGAGGGAACATGGGACAAAAAATTAATCCAATCGGTTTTAGAATAGGCTCATTTTTACCCTGGAAATCTCGTTGGTTTTCAGACGATGCAAAGTATAAAGATTATTTATTCGAAGACATAAAAATAAGACAAGCTCTTATGGATAAACTGAAATTGGCGGGGATTACAAGCGTCGAGATAGAAAGGTTGCCTAAGAATATTGTAATAATCCTGACGGTTTCAAGGCCGGGAGTTGTTATAGGGCGCGGTGGTACGGGTTTAGAGGATTTGAAAAAATTTATCCTAGACATTATTAGAAAAGTTAGAGGCGGCGATGTTAAAAATTTAAAGATAGATTTACAAGTAAATGATATAAGAAATCCCGAACTCTCGGCACATTTGGTTGCTACAAGAATTGCATTAGAGCTAGAGAGAAGAATGCCGCACAGAAGAGTTGTTGCTAGGACAATGGATAGAGTTATGCAGGCAGGAGCCAGTGGTGTTAAAATTGTCCTTTCCGGAAGAATTGCTGGTGCTGAAATTTCAAGGGTTGAAAAATATCAAAGAGGCTCTGTTCCCTCACAGACTTTAAGAGAAACCATCGATTATGCACAAGTCCCTGCCCTTTTAAAGAAAGGCTATGTTGGTGTAAAAGTTTTTATTCACAAGAAGGAGGAAGAACATGCTACAACCTAAAAAAAGGAAATACAGAAAAGATTTTCGCGGCAGAATGAAAGGAAAATCAAGCAGGGGTTCCAGCCTCTCATTTGGGGAATATGGGCTGAAAGTCCTAGGTCGGGGTTGGCTTGCGGCTAATCAAATTGAAGCGGCAAGGCGTGCGATCACCCACACAATAAAACGCGGTGGTAAAGTTTGGGTAAGGGTTTTTCCAGATAAACCTGTTAGCTCAAGGCCGGCAGGTCAGCGTATGGGAGGGGGCAAGGGCGATATTGATAGATATGTAGCAGTTGTGACGCCTGGAAAAATTCTTTTTGAGGTAGCAGGAGTCTCTGAGGAGCTTATAATGAAAGCCCTTAAGAGGGCAGCAGCAAAGTTGCCTTTTAAAACAAAGATTATTAGTCGCGAGGAGCGTTAATATGAAGAAGAAAGAGTTACAGGAATTAAGGGTTAAGAAAATAGCTGAACTTAGAAAACTTCTTTCTAAAAAGAAGAAAGAAGCAGAGGTGACTTATGGAAAGATAAAAGCAGGGCAAGAGAAAAATTTGAAAAAAGCCAAAAACCTGAAACGTGATATAGCTCAGATTTTGACCCTGATTCGCGAGAAACAATTTTTAGAAGAAGAAAAAAAGAAATGAAAATTTTCACAGGCCGAGTAACATCAGTCAAAATGGACAAAACCGCAACGGTTGCGGTGGAACGTGTTGCGATACATCCCGTTTATAAAAAAAGGTTCAAAAGGATTAAAAAATATCATGTTCATGATGAGCTTGGTACCAAAGTTGGGGATATGGTTAGTTTTGTTGCAACCAGGCCTTACAGCAAGCTTAAGAAGTGGAAAATTATTGAAGTTGTAGGTAAAGGAAAGAAAAGCAAATGATTCAATTAAAAAGCATATTAAAACCAGCTGATAATTCAGGAGCAAAAAGATTGGCAGTTATTGGGGTTTCAACCAAAATTGGCAAAACCGCATCCGTTGGAGATGTTATTACTTGTGTTGTGAGAGGGGCTGACCCAAGCGGTGCAGTTTCAGACAAGGAAAAAGTCAAGGTTCTGATCGTAAGAACAAAGAAAGAAATAAGAAGGAGAGACGGGAGCTATGTTAGATTTGATGATAATGCTGGCGTGATAATTGATAAAAACGGATTACCCAAAGGGACAAGAATATTGGGTCCGATTGCCCGAGAAATAAAAGAAATTGGCTATAACAAGATAGCTTCTCTAGCAAGGGAGGTAGTTTAAAATGCTTAAATTCAAAGTCGGGGATACCATAAAAATTACTGCCGGTAAAGACAAAGGCAGACAAGGAAAGATTGAGAAAATTTTTTCAAAGGAGTCAAAGGCATTGGTACCTGGAATCAATATTTACAAAAAACATGTTAAAAGTTTTCAGGGTCAAAAGGGTGGAATTTATGAAATTCCACGATCTCTGGATTTTTCAAAGATTACCCTGATTTGCCCCAAGTGTAAGAAGCCGGCACGTGTAGGTTTTAAAATTGTTGATGGTGCTAAATTGAGAGTTTGTAAGAAGTGTAAAAAAGAAATTGATACAAAGTAATATGGCAAATAAAAATTTAAAGGAAAAATACGAGACGGAAATTGTAAGCAAGCTTGCAAAAGATCTTGGAATTAAAAACAAGATGGCTGCACCCAAGGTAACCAAAGTCGTGGTTAATATGGGTGTAGGGGATACGGTAAAAAACAAGGAGGCATTAAAAACAGTTATGTCTGATTTGGCGATAATTACTGGACAAAAACCATCGGTCAGGGCGGCTAAAGTTTCTGTTGCAGGTTTTAACATAAGAGAGGGAATGCCCGTTGGGCTTGCAGTGACTTTAAGAGGCCAACGAATGTATGATTTTTTGGAGAAACTTTTTACCATAGTTCTTCCCAGGTTAAGGGATTTTAGAGGTTTGCCGTTAAAAAGTTTTGATAAAAACGGTAATTACACAATTGGCATTGTGGAACATACGGTTTTTCCAGAAATTGATGTTGCCAAATCTGCCGGGATGAGAGGTTTGGAAATTACGATAGTCACTAATGCTAAGGATGTCAGAAAGGCCAAGAGTCTTTTTGAGTTACTCGGGATGCCTTTTGAGAAGAAGGAGTAAATAGAAAAAATGGCAAAGAAGTCAAAAGAAGTAAGGGAGAAAAAGAAGCTAAAACACAAAGTTAGATATACAAATAGATGTCGCCTTTGTGGAAGACCGCGAGGTTACATGAGAAAATTTGGCCTTTGCAGAGTGTGTTTTCGCGAACAAGTTCATAAAGGTAATATTCCTGGTGTAAAGAAAGCGAGTTGGTAATATGGGAAACATTAATTATCCAGTTGGAGATTTTCTACTAAGAATAAAAAACGCTGCTCTTGCAAAACGGCGTGAGGTTGAGGTTGCTGACACAAAGCTGATAGCGACCGTAGCTTCTGTTTTGAAAAAAGAGGGTTTTTTGGAAGAGGTTAAGAAAAAAGACGGGAAGTTAATAGTGAAGATTTCCTATAGAAAAAAAGAGCCGGTTCTATTAGATTTGAAACTTGTTTCAAAGCCCGGTCTGCGGATTTATATGGGAGTAGATGAATTGGAGGCTATTAGGAGTCCATCCTTTTTTGTTTTATCTACGCCAAGAGGTGTACTATCCTCACGTGATGCGATAAAGAAACAAGTTGGTGGAGAAGTAATTGTGGAGGTTTGGTAGCATGAGCAAAATAGGGAAATTACCAGTTCAATTGCCAGATTCGATAAAAGTTTCTATTTCGGGGGACAAAGTTAAAATTGAAGGTCCCAAGGGTACTCTTGAGCGCAAATTACCAAGAGAAATTGAAGTTGAGGTTAAAGAAAAAAGTTTAACTGTCAAACCAAAGGGGACGAGCAAGATGTCAAAGGCACTGCATGGTACATGGCGCTCTTTAATTGCGAACATGGTTAAAGGGGTATCTGACGGTTGGGCAAAAAAGCTAGAATTGGTTGGTGCGGGTTATAGAGCAGAAGTTGTAGGCCGCGATTTAGTTTTAACAGTAGGATTTTCACATCCGGTAAAAATAGAAGCGCCGGAAGGTATAGCCCTTAAGACAGAGAAAGCACTTGTAACAGTTGAGGGGATAGATAAAGAATTGGTGGGAGAGGTTGCCGCTAGAATTCGGGCAGTTAGACCGCCCGAACCGTACAAGGGCAAGGGAATAAAATATGTCGATGAGGTGATAAGAAGAAAGCCGGGTAAAGCAGCAAAGGCACAAGCGGGAGCTATTTAAGGTTTGACACATTAAACATGCAAAAATACAAGAGACTTCTGCAGAGAAAAAAGAGAGTAAGAGCTAAGCTTCCCAAAAAAGAGGGGCGCTTACGGCTTTCTGTGTTTAGGTCAAGTAAATATATTTACGCTCAAATTATAGATGATATTAAGGGTGAAACTTTGGTTTCTTTCTCGAGTAGACAATTGTCTAGAGAAAAAACAGCCAAGGAAAATAGGACAGAAATTGCCAGGACAGTTGGAGAGGAGCTTGCCAAAAGGGCCAAAAAGGCAAAAATTACAAAAGTGGTTTTTGACAGGGCTGGTTATAAATATCAGGGCAAAGTTAAAGCTCTTGCAGAAGGCGCAAGAAAAGGAGGTTTGGAGTTTTAATGCAAAATTATAGTCGAGGGAATCAAATAAAAGAGTTTGAGGAAACAGTGGTTCAGATAAACAGGATTTCCAAAAAAACCAAAGGCGGAAATCAAATGAGATTTTCCGCTCTGGTTGTTGTTGGAGATAGAAAAGGGAAGGTTGGAGCTGGCCTTTCAAAGGCGCCGGATGTGAGAAGTGCTATCCAAAAGGCAATAGCATCTGCTAAAAGAAGAATGATCGAGGTTTCACTTTCCGGTACAACTATCCCCTGCTCTGTTTCGGAAAAATATTCAGCAGCAAAAGTTTTGCTAAAACCTGCCCCTGCCGGTTCCGGAATTATTGCTGGTGGTCCCATGCGTATGGTTTTGGAGGCAGTAGGGATACGAGATGCTGTTGGTAAGATTTTGGGTACAAACAATAAAATTTCAAATGTTTACGCAACTCTTAAGGCATTGGAGACAATAACTAAAATGAGCAAAAGGAAAGACAATACAAAATAGAATGACTGAAAAACTTCCAAAGGTTGTAGCTAGAAAAAAGAAAAGACGCGGTCGCGGATACGGGAGCGGTAAAGGTGGCCATACGACAGGTCGTGGTCAAAAGGGCCAAAAATCAAGAACTAAAATAGGCATTCTTTTTGAGGGAGTTAAAGTCAAGAAATCCCTCATTAAAAGGCTTCCTTTGCACCGGGGTAAAGGAAGGTTTAAAGCAAAAGCAAAACCCTTAGTGGTAAAGCTTTCTTATTTAAATCTTCTTCCTTCTGGAACCAAAGTTGACATTACTGCGCTGGTTAAATTCGGTATAGTTAAAAGAGATGATGCCGAAAGGTACGGTGTAAAGATTTTAGGAGATGGCAAGTTAACTAAAAAACTGATAATTTCTTTGCCGATTTCAAATTCTGCTGCAAAAAAAGTTGAAAAAGCAGGTGGGAAAATCACAAAAAAGGAATAAAGAAGTCAAATGCTTGAATCAATCGCCCGGTTTTTTTCAAAAGCTCTAAAGTCCCCAGACATTAGACGGAAATTGTTAATAACTTTCGCTGTACTTGTTGTCTTTAGACTGGTTGCCCATGTTCCGGCTGCCGGGATAGATAGAACCTCTTTACAGGCACTTTTTTTAGGAAGTCCACTTCTTTCTCTTTTGGATGTTTTTTCAGGTGGAACCTTGGCTAATTTTTCAATAATGGCTTTAGGCTTGGGTCCCTATATTAATGCTTCAATTATTTTTCAGCTTTTGACCTTTGTTATACCTTCCCTTGAGGAACTCTCAAAAGAGGGAGAATATGGCCAAGAAAAGATTAACCAGTATACAAGGTTTTTGACAATTCCATTGGCGGCTTTGCAAGCTTTTGGAATGTATGCCTTGCTGAAAAATCAGGGGGTGGTTGCAAGTCTTGCTTCAGCAAATCTTGTTGCCCTGGTTTTGACAATGACAGCAGGTACTGTATTTGCAGTTTGGTTAGGAGAGCTTTTAACACAATATGGGATAGGCAATGGGATTTCTTTCCTTATTTTCGCAGGAATTGTTGCCAGACTACCAGTTGTTTTTGGACAAACAGTTTCTGTCTTTAACCCTGAGGATTTATTTAAAACCTTAGTTTTCCTGACTGCTGCAATAATTATCGTAGGTTTAATTGTTTTTATGAACGAGGCAACAAGGAAGGTTCCAATAAACTATGCAAGAAGGGCCGGTCGTGCCTCAATATCTTCCTCGTATCTCCCTCTTCGGCTTAATCAAGCGGGGGTAATTCCTATAATTTTTGCCGTATCTTTGATTCTTTTGCCCTCCCTTATCGGTCAGGTTTTGGGAGGGGTGGGAAATCCACAAGTTGCCCAATTGGCGAATCGTTTATCACAAGCTTTTAATCCACAAACTCTTATTTATAATCTATTCTATTTCTTACTTGTTTTTGGATTTACCTATTTTTACACGGCGATAGTTTTTAATCCTGAAAAAATTTCTGAAAATTTGCAAAAGAACGGCGGGTTTATCCCTGGAATTAGACCTGGTACCCAGACTTCTAAATATTTGTCTTCTGTATTAAATAGAATTACTTTGGTGGGAGCCACTTTCTTAGGTTTTATCGCCATACTTCCATCCTTTTTCCAGAATGCAATTGGGGTTGCAAATTTGGCAATTGGAGGGACAGGAATTCTAATTGTTGTATCTGTTGTTCTTGAATTTACTCGCGAAATTGAATCCCAACTTGTTATGAGGAGGTATGAAGGATTTTTAAGATGAATATAATTGTTATGGGACCGGTTGGATCCGGTAAGTCAACACAAGCGGAACTTATTGCGAATGAGTTGGGGATTTC
>JBAUDN010000013.1:0-3024 GCA_049678105.1 Microgenomates group bacterium | reverse complement strand
ATAAGGGGAGGTTCCTCTAACAACCCTTCCACCTCGGGCGGAGGGCTTGGAGCAGGCTCTGTGGAAACCGCCATCCAACCAGTTCTTCTATTGCGCTTCCAGGGATCGTCTCTTACTGGTATCCATTTCACTCCAGGTTCATCTTTCGGTTTTTTAAACTGTCTTACTATTCTTGGCTTTCTTTCAGTCTCCTCAATTTTCTCGCTCATAAACTACATTATACTAAATTAATTCTTGCAACGTCCTTAAGTTTCTCAATAAAGTAGGGATCTGCTGCCGTAATTATTGTTTGCTGGCCCCTGACTGCTTTCATAACCACCTCTCGGTGCTCATAATCAAGTTCGGAGAATATGTCATCTAAAAGAAGGGCTGGTTTTTCCTTAGTTTCATCCTCAATAAAGGAAAACTCTGCCAGTTTTAACCACAGAACATTCATCCTCTGTTCCCCTCTTGAACCATACCTGGCAAGCTCCCTTGCCTTTTTGTTTTTTTTGTCTTTCAACTTGAAACAAAAATCATCCCTATGTGGACCAACCAAAGTTGTTGCTGCCGCAATCTCCTCTTGTACATATTGCTCAAACCTCGCCTCAGAAATCACACTTTTATCATAATCCAAGCTAAAAACCTGCTCGTTTAAGGACCCTGTACTGTTCACAAAAGATATAAACTCTCCACGCTTTTTTGAAATGTAGTCTCCGTTTTTAATCAAAAGCTTGTTCCAAAAAAGAAGTTGGGGTCGGGAAAGCCCCTCCTCCCTTATTCTAAAAAGTAGTTTGTTTCTTTGCCTCAATCCCTTCTCGTAAGACAAACTTGCCCGTCTATATTCTCGGTCAACCTGAGACAATACAGTATCCAAAAATTTTCTCCTTACGCTTGGGGACTCTGTTACGAGGTGAAGGTCTTGTGGGCCAAAGAGGACTAGTCTAAAGTTCCCTGCAAAATCAATTAGTCTTTTGCCAACACCATTTATTAGAAGTCTTTTTCTGGCAACCCTTTCAGGTTTCGCTGTCCCAACCCTTATCTCCCCTCTTGTTAAAACTACTTCTAGATTCAACTTGGAGGGATTACTACTCTTTTTTTCCGTGAATGATCCCTTTACTCTTGATATTTCCTCCTCATAATTAATCATCTCCTCCTCAATCCTTGCCCTAAAACTTTTGCCGCTTGCAAGTAAAAAGATGCTTTCCAAAATATTCGTTTTACCAGAGGCATTCGGACCAACTATTACAGTTGTCTTGGGAGAAAAAGCAAAAACTTTATCGCGAAAATTTCTAAAGTTGGATAAATGGATTTTTGAAATAAACATTCACTTTTGACAAATCGGGCAGAGATAAGTTCCTCGACCACCAAGCTTAATTTTTTTCACTTTACTATCGCACTTCAAACACTTCTTTCCAGCTCGGCCGTAAACTAAAAAGTGTTCCTGGTATGAGCCTTTATGACCCAAAGCATCCAAATAATACTGATCAGAGGCACCGCGATGCCTGATCCCAGCTTTCAATACTCTTTCAATTGCCTTAAATAATTTCTTAGTTTCTTCACTTCTTAATTTATCAGCTTTTCTTTTTGGATCAATCTTGGCCAAAAACAAAGCATCATTAGCATAAATATTACCAATTCCGGCAATTTTTTTCTGATCCATTAAAACAAGCTTGATTGGCCGGCGACTTGAAGCGAGAATTGCCTCAAACTTTTTCAGATTGAGGCCATCTAATGGTTCAGGTCCAAACCCAGCTAGTAGTTTTTCTAGTTCTTTTTCACTCTCCACCAACTTTATCCAACCAAACTTGCGCAAGTCAGTAAAACGAAGTTCTTTATCTCCGCTTAAGACAAAGGTGACATGTTGCCAATTATCCCGGGGAACACCTTTTTTCCTAACCAAAAGCTGACCAGTCAGTTTCAGATGAATCACTAATATTTTGTTGTTGGAAAGGAAAATTTGGAGAACCTTGGCTCGTCTACTGATTTTCTTAATAGTCGCGCCAATAATTGCCTTTTTCATCACTCCCAGTGAAGGTTGAACTTGTTTGGCTGAATCAGTTTCTATATCCAAGATTCTCTTACCAACAATCAGTCTCGATAAATCCCCTTTAATAGTCTCAATTTCAGGTAACTCAGGCATGTTTCTCAACAAATTCCTTTATTTCTTTCTTAAATCTCTCTTTAGAAAACTTTCTTGCTTGCTTTACACAATCCTCTGGCTTGATTTTGCTTTTTTCAAATTTTCTAATAGCTTTGGTCAATGAGTCAGCTGTTGGCTCATCAAAAAACACGCCAGTTCTTCCTTCAATAACTGACTCCACTACTCCTCCTGAATGCAGTGCTATAACTGGTGTGCCGGCCGCCATTGCCTCAACAGGTGTAATTCCAAAATCTTCAAATTCAGCTGGAAAAATAAATGCTTTAGCTCCTGCCATTAGCTCCCACTTTTTTTTATCTGTTACCTCTCCCAAAAACTCAACATTCTGACCAGCCATTTTTCTTAATTCCTCACCGTATCCTGCAAATTCCTTCCCAAACACTTTTAAGGGCAGGCCAAGTTTTGTAGCCGCCTTGATGGCTAAATCAACCCTTTTGGCTCTTGCGAGTCTCCCTCCGGCAAGATAATACTTTCCTTTTTTTGCCCTTTTAAGTTTTTTTGGGATATCAACAGGGGGATAAATAATTTCAGCTTTCTTTCTGTAGAATTTATTAATTCTAGCCTTAACTTCTTTAGAATTGGCAATAAAAGAATCAACATTTTGAGCCGATTTATAATCAACCATTCTTAAAAAATGATTCGCAATCTCTCCCAATACCCTAAAAACAATCTTTTCCTTCCAGTTTCTGGCCGTAGGATACCCATATAAGTAGCGAGGTGGGGTATGACAATAACAAAAATGAATGGCTTTTCCCTTCCTAATTAAATTAGGATTATATGCTCCAGTTGCCGAAACGATGACCACATCATAATTTGAAAAATCCATATTTTTAAAAACAAACGGCGCGAGAAGTCTAATCGGACTAATAAGTTTCCCCTTAAAA
>JBAUDN010000012.1:0-3689 GCA_049678105.1 Microgenomates group bacterium | reverse complement strand
AAAATGACCAACGGCATTCATTAAGTGTGTTTTTCCCACACCAACCCCTCCCCAGATAAATAAAGGATTGTAGGCAGAGCTTGGATTTTTAGAAACAGCATCAGCAGCGGCCCATGCCATCTGGTTTGATGAGGATACGGCGTAGTTTTCGAATGTAAAACCCGGCCTTATCCTTGCTCTTGATAAATTAACACCAACTTCTTCTTCCAATCTTTTTTCTTGTTCAAAAAGAGGACTTGGCGTTCCAGAATCACTCGAACGCCTTTTTTTCTCGGGGTTTTCTTTTACGATAAATAGAAGGTCACACCCAGAATCCAAAATTTTTCTCAAAGAGTCTTCTATTAATCCAAAATAACGGCCCTCAATAGTTGATTTAACAAAGCTCGAAGTGCAACCTATTTTTGCGATGTATCTGTCCCCTTCTTTTTTAAGACTTGAGAGATGCGTTTGAGAAAACCAGGTTGAAAAGATAGCCGGGGAGACAGAAACCTTAATGCTCTCTAGAGAATCTTCCCAGATTTGTTTTTTATTAATTACAGACATACTATTAACATTACTGCAAAAGTTGTTAGCTGAAATCTTGAGGATAGAGCTAACTGATTGGACAGGAGCACATGCATGTTAGTTAAGTTATCCACAATTCGTCAACCCCCAAAAACACCGAAACTTGGAAAGCGTCTTCTTGAACTTGCTGTAAAATATTAGTAGACTAGAATTCGTTTGAAAACAATCTATGCCAAAAAGAACATATCAACCAAGTAAGAGAAGAAGGGCCAGAAAATATGGATTTCGCTCAAGAATGAAAACCAGAGATGGTCGCAATATTTTATCTCGTAGAAGGAAAAAGGGTAGAAAAAAACTTTCTTCTTAGTTATTTAATGCTTGCACGCAAAAACCGTATTATTGGTAAGAGCAATTTTGAGAAAATAAAAAATGAAGGAGTTCTTTATCAAGGAAAAGCCTTTGGTTTGGCTGTGTTAAAAAGAGAGGAAAGCAATCTCCCACGTTTTGCTTTTGTTATCTCAACAAAAATTTCTAAAAAGGCGGTTGAGAGAAATAGGGCGAAACGCAGGTTGGGAGAAGCAGTAAGGAAGAATTTAGATAAAACAAAAAATGGTTTTGATGTCTTGTTTTTAGCAAAGAAAGAGATATTAAAAAGCTCGGCTGCAGAGATTACAGATGAAATAACCAGACTTTTTAAAGAGGCGGATATTTCAAGATGAACAAAATTTTAAAAATATTAACAGGTTTTTATAAAAAAACATTTTCAAGAATGTTAGTCTTGTTTTTTGGAAAAGGTTGTCGTTTTTATCCGACTTGTTCTGATTACTCCCGTGAGTCATTGGAAAAGTTTGGCGTAATTCAGGGATTACTAATGTCAGCGAGAAGAATATTGCGTTGCCATCCCTTTTCAAAAGCAGTATATTATGATCCGTTGCCGGATAAATAAAGAAAGCTAACTAATGAATATTTTTTTAACATTTTTAATCCAGCCTCTCGCTAACGGGCTTATTCTTTTTTATAAGCTTTTAGGGAGCAATATGGGCATTGCGATTATTGCCTTTGGTTTATTTCTAAGAATAGTACTGAATCCTTTAACAAAGCCCTACATGGAATCAATGAAGAAGATGAAGGAGTTTGCACCCCAACTTGAGAAGCTGAAGAAAAAATATAAAGGTGATAAAGTGAAACTTGCTCAGGCACAGTCTGAATTTTATCGACAAAAGGGGATTAACCCAGGAGCAGGATGTCTTCCCTATCTGCTGCAGATAGCGGTTTTAATAGCTTTCTTCAATGTCTTTACCCGGACACTTACTCCTAACGGAGATATTCTTAATAGCTTCAATAAACTTCTTTACGAACCGTTGAAATTTGCGGCCCAAGAAACGGTAAATACAAGATTTTTATATCTTGATGTTACAAGGCCTGATGTATTAAATCTTTCCTTTTTGCCTTTTCCTATTCCGGGACCTATTCTCTTACTTGCCGCCTTGGTACAGCTTATTTCTGCAAAGATAATGGCACCTTACGTTGAAGCAGGAGAGAAAGTGGCAAGGAAAACGAAAGAGATAGCAGATGATGTTCAGGTTGCAATGCAGCAATCAATGGTTTATACATTTCCTCTTTTTACAATAATTTTCGGAATGCGATTTGCCTCAGGCCTGGCTCTTTATTGGCTGCTTTTTTCATTTTATCAAGCCGTTCAGCAGTACAAATCTCACGGTTGGGGAGGTTTGACTCCTTTGATTAAAAAGCTTGGTTTGTTACAATCGGAAGCTGCAGGAGGAAAACGTGGCCGCAAAAAAAAGTAAAACAAAAACAACTCCCCTTGAGGAAAAAATTTCTTTAGTTCAAGATTTGGCAACTAAATTGTTGGGTTTGATGAAAACAAAGGCCAAAGCCTACGTTTGGGAAGACAAAGAGAACGAGGCCGTAAGAGTTGATATTGAAGCTAACTCAGAGGCAGGTCTCCTAATTGGAAGACATGGGGAAACTTTGGAAGCCCTACAGATAGTATTAGGAATGATGGTTCGACAAAAATATAATGATTGGACAAGGATTATTGTTAATGTAGGAGACTGGAGAGAAAAACAAGAAGAGCACTTAAAAGAACTTGCAGCCCAAGCTGCTAGAAGGACTAGAGAAACAGGGGAACCGCAATCTCTTTTTAATCTAACAGCTTTTCAAAGAAGAATAATACATTTGGAGCTTTCAAAAGAAGATGGTTTAGAGACTGAATCTGTGGGTGAGGGAAAAGAGCGCTATCTGATTGTTAAACCGAAAAATAAGAAGAGTTAATGTTTGCTTCTTTAAAAGCCTTGCATTTTAAATTTAAGAACACAAGGCTAATGGACAGATTTATTAAGGTTGTTTTTCAACTATTTATTTTTTTTCTTCCAACTCAACTTGGTCGTCATTTTTGGCCTGATTGGTCGTATATCTACGGTATTAAAATAGATTATCTTTCGCCTACTATTTATTTTACAGATATACTTCTGTTTTTGATTTTACTGCTTTGGATTTTACGGAAGAAAAGTAGGAAGAGAAAAAAACTTCTAGGCAGCACCGCCCTACTTGTTGCCCTTTTTGTTTTTTTGATTGCGAATATTTATTTTGCCCAATACCCAGTTGTTGCTATTTTAAAGTGGCTTAAGATAGCAGAGCTGGTTTTTATAATTTTATTTGTCTTAAAAGAAGAAAAATTCAATATTAAGGAGTGGGTGATAAAACCACTCTCGATTTCTTTGGTTTTGTTTTCTTCTATAGCTTTTGTCCAAATTCTTTCTCAAAGAACAATTGGTGGACCTCTGTTTTTATTGGGGGAAAGAAGTTTTACTTCTGCAACACCGGGGATTGCCAAATTTAATTTATTGGGCCAAGAGTATATGAGACCGTATTCCACTTTTCCTCATCCAAATGCAATGGCTGGTTTCATGGCTGTGAGCCTCTTTATTCTTTTATATAGTGGAAACAAGCAACTTAAACAGAATGCTTTTTTACGCCTGTCATTATTATTAACTGTTTCAGCAGTTGTGGTGAGTATTTCTCATGGTGCCTGGATTTCGTTTGCTATTGTGGGCTTGTTGTTACTTTTAACAAGGAAAAAGAGAAAACTTTATAAAAGGCTTTACGTTTTTGTTTTTACTTTGACAATTGTTATCAGTTTGCTTCTACCTGTGTTGTTGGAC
>JBAUDN010000011.1:0-24150 GCA_049678105.1 Microgenomates group bacterium | reverse complement strand
GCTTCTACCTGTGTTGTTGGACAATTTACATATAGACTCGCTGAGATATGAGGAGGAGGTGCACAAAAGACTTTCTCTTGCACGAGTTGCCGGTTTAATGACAGCCGAGAAACCTATTGTCGGAATCGGAGCCAATAATTTTATTTTGGAGTTAGCGAAAAGGGGAGATGCTCCGCTGGTCTTTTGGTGGTTTCAGCCAGTACATAATATATTTTTACTCGTTTCCGCGGAAACAGGATTGATAGGACTTTTTGCTTTCGCGGCGACTTTATGTTTGGTTGCAAAAAAAGGTTTGTTTCAAAAGAGAACAAAGATATTGTCTATTGCTCTTTTACTAATCGTTCTCACTGGCTTTATTGATCATTATTGGTTAACTCTCCAACAAACACAACTTCTTTTTGCTTTGGTTTTAGGTCTTTTGGTAAAAGAAGGAAGAGGCGTTGTGATAAACTAACAAACATGGGAGAAAAAACAATATCTATATATTGCGATGGAGGGGCACGAGGAAATCCCGGTCCATCGGCTGGCGCTTTTGTTGTAGTCAGCAACGGAAAGGTTCTTCATAAACAGGCAAAATATCTGGGTCATGCAACAAACAATGTGGCCGAGTATGAAGCAGTAATCCTTGCGCTGACTTGGCTATCAGAGAAAGGACGCTTTTCCGTAAGACAGTCCGTCATTGTCAATCTTGATTCAGAACTGGTTACAAAACAGATGTCGGGTCTTTACAAAATCAAAAACTCTAAATTAAAGACTCTTTTTTTGACGGCAAAAAAATTGGAATCACAATTGCCTTTTAAAATTTTTTATAAATGGTCTCCTCGAAGTAAAAATCGACTCGCCGATTTTTTAGTCAATAAAGAACTGGACCGAAACACTTAAAAATTTCACGTTCCAAAATTTATTTTTGAATTTTGCAAAACACCTGGCACTTGAAAAGAAAACATTTCCCGTGATGAAAAGTACTTTAATTGATTAAAGTGAATTGAAAACTTGCGCTAATTGACTTAGCATATTAAATGATATGCGAGATTCTTCTATTCTTTCGTTTGCCCAAAGACCTATTGTAGTTCTTTTTGCCAACCCTTCCACTTTGGCAATGGCCTTTGTTGAGACTCTTATTGCAAGTTTCGCCAGAGTAAAGATAATAGCGGACGATGTAAATGCATGGCAAGAATGCTCCGTACACCTAAAAGGAAACAAATCGATAGAGATTGTAAAGAGTCTTTCAAAAAAAACAGACAAGAATTTTAATTATGTTGTGTTTTTACACATAGACGAAGAAAAGATTGCTGATCAAAAAAAATTCTTGAGAGAAAAGAGAAGATTAGAGTTTGCCCTTAGAATTGCAGAGGAATATTCAATAAAAATATTGGTGATACTACCATATTACCAAGGGGAGTATGAGAATAAATTACATACCTTAGGAGAGAATGCTTTAAAGAGGGAAGGATTAACGGCTGGTTTGGTATGTTTGGGGGATTTATTTGGGCCGAGAATGTCCTTGGCGAAAGAAAGCACGGTTACGAGAGCGATAAAAGATTTTTTAATAAAAATGTCAGTAACTATTCCAAGACAAGAAGAAGACTTATATCCCACTTTTATTGCCGATGCGGCAAAGGAGCTAGTTAGGAATCTTTTCTCTTTTGGAAATATCGGAGAGACAACCCTTGTTTTTTCGGAAAAGATGTCTTCTGAGAAGCTTGCCGAGGTCTTTAAGGAGATAAAACCTGCTACATCCGTTATTGTTGGTGGCAAGTATAGAGAATTTATAAAACCAGATGTTGATCGTGGGATTAATTTAAAGACAAACTTTAAAAAAGCACTAAAAGAAACGATTGATTGGTTTAGCAAATACCAGCCACAAGTAAAGATTGACCATCAAAAGACTTTTACTCAAAAAGTAAGCAAACTTAAGCTACAAGTGAAAACTCCTAAAATCAAAACTACTCCGAAAAAGTGGGTTTGGGGAGTTGTTTTTCTTATTGCATTTCTTTTGATAAACCCAGCCCTTCTGATTATAAGTTCGTCTTCACTTTTTGTTGCAAAAAAACAAATTTCTGCCGGGAATTTATCCTTAGCAAAGATTGTTTTTTCAATATCTTCCATATCCTCTGGTTTTGTTTACAAAGAGGGAGAAATATTCTCACGAACGCCAGTTTTAGGGCAATTGTTTAAGCCCGTTGTTTACACATCCTCACTTTTACAAAGATTGTCGCATTTGGGCAAGCGGGCAATCCTTGTTTCAGAATATTCAACAGAATTGGCCCAAAAGATTCTAGGAGACGCAAGTTATGAACAGGGCTATTATTCAGAAAAAATTGCCTTAGAGCTAGATTTTGCCTACAGGGAGATAGGGTTTTTACAATCTGAACTTGAAGACGAAGTTGGTATATCAAGGAAAATATCAGAGGTGTTGTTAAAAAACAACCTTGATCTCCCCGCTTTAAGACAAAAAGTTTTGATAGGTAAAAAGATTGCAGAATCATTACCTGTTGTTTTGGGAGCTGAAAAAGCCACAAGCTATTTAATTTTGTTTCAAAACAACATGGAGCTTAGGCCAACAGGAGGATTTATAGGCTCTTTTGCGTTGGTGAGTTTTGAGGCAGGAAGATTGATTGATGTGAGAGTTCTGGATGTTTATACGGCAGACGGACAACTAAGAGGGCATGTTGAGCCGCCTGTACCCATCAAAGAATACTTGGGTGAAGCAAGCTGGTTTTTAAGAGATTCTAACTGGGATCCTGATTTTCCTACTTCAGCAGCAATATCTGAGTGGTTTTTAGAAAAAGAGATTGATGAAAGTGTTGATGGAGTTATTGGTGTTGATCTTGAGGTGGCAAGGAGGCTAGTTGCTGGAATAGGGCCTCTTTATATTTCAGATTTTGATAAAGAAGTTGACAGCAACAATCTATACGAAGTAACCCAGTACGAAGTGGAAAAAGATTTTTTCCCAGGTTCCCAAAAAAAAGCCACCTTTCTTACTGCATTATCCCGTGAGCTCTTGGCTCAGCTTATCAATCTACATATAAAAGATTATTACAAAGTAGGAAAGACAATTTTTGATAGTTTAGAAGAAAAGCATATTCAAGTTTTTCTCCATGACAGAAAGGTGCAAAGGGCATTCTCTGATGTGGGTTGGGATGGGGGAGTTTATCAGCCAGTTTGCTCTGGTAACTGTTTTTCCGATTGGTTAGGAATTGTTGATGCCAATATCGGAGTGAATAAAGCAAACTATTCCGTTGAAAGACAGGCTTCTTTAGCTGTTATTTTGGAGGAAGGCTCTATTAAAAGGCATTTAACAGTTTTTCTTGATAATGAAGCAAATCCAGCCTTAGGAAGTGATGCGAGATATAAAAGTTATCTAAGAGTGTTGGCCCCCCAGGACAGTTTATTCTCTGATATTGAGATATTTGATTCTACTGGAAAAGAGTTTGTTGCTCCAGAAATAGAAGAAATAAGAGCAAGAAAAGAAGCCGGTGTTTTGATTGAGGTAGGCCCGGGTCAGTCAAAAAGTGTAACTTTTGTTTGGGAGGAGAGCTCGGAGCTATCCTTTAATGAAGCGGGGGAGTACAGGCTGTATTGGAGAAAGCAGGCGGGTACAATAGCTGATCCAATTAGTCTTAAATTTGTTTTGCCCGAACAACTCCAAAGTACAATCTCACCTACATTTTCCTTGACCGCAGAAGGGGACCTTGGCTATAATACGAATTTAGCGAGAGATTTTTCCTCTCGTATTTTTTGGTAATAAACAACATTAATGCAAAAACACACTCTAAAAGCAGAAAAAAGAAAAGTTTTTGGTAGGAAGGTAAAAACTTTAAGAAATGAAGGTGTATTGCCTGCAAATATTTATGGCAAGAAGGTTAAATCTCTAGCCATCCAGTTTCCGCAAAAGGATTTTGAGAAAGTATATAAAGAAGCAGGGGAAACTGGTATTGTTGAGCTTGCTTTAGGAAAACAGAAAAGACCATCCCTAATTCACAATGTACAAGTTGATCCGGTAAGCGATGCGCCTCTTCATGTAGATTTTCTTCAGGTTGATCTTAAAGAAAAAGTTGTTGCAGCGGTTCCACTGGAATTAATAGGGGAATCTCCTGCAGAAAAGCAAGGGCTTGGAACTGTGGTTCAATATATTAACGAAGTTGAGATCGAGGCTTTACCCGCAGATCTTCCAGAGAAGTTTGAGATTGACCTTTCCAAACTTGCGGAAGTAGACCAAGCGGTAACGGTGAAGGACTTGCCTGTAAAGAGCAAAAAAATGAAGATTAAGTCAGATCCTAAGCAAATTCTTATTAAGGTGGAGCCTCCTAGGAAAGAGGAAGAAGTTGCACCACCTCCCACAGAAGAAGTGGTAGAGGAAGAAGAGGCTGTACCAGCAGAGGAAGCGGCTGTTGAAGGTGAAGAGAAGCCTAAGGTTAAGGAAGAGGAGAAGAAGGAAGTAAAAGAAGAAAAGAAAGAAACAAAGCCCTCAGAGGCCAAAAAGACTTAGTTCCTTCTCCAAACTCTCGATTTTATCTGAATTAGGATTTATAGCTTTTGCTGAGTTTAGTGCCTCGATTGCATAATCTTTATCCCCAAGTTCATAAGCTATTTTTGCCAATTCAATCCAGCCCTCAAAATAACCATGATTTTCTTGCAGAAAGTTTTCCCAAAAGATCTGTTCGGGTTCGATTTGAGCAATGTTGGCCTCAGCACCCAAAACTTTATCTTTTTGTAAATAAGTTTCTAGATTGTAGGTAGAAAGTACGAGGACTGTTATTGTTGCAAGGAGAGAGACGAGGTAAACGGCAGTTTGTTTGGGCATCTAATTTTGTTATATAGTAAAACTAGTATGGATGAAAACAATCCAACTAATCAAGGGGGAGCAAATAAACAAAAATTAGAACAACTAGAAATGGAACTCGAGAACATTGAGTTACAATCCCAGACAGCTACCGTTGAAGCACAAACACAGGTTCCGCCTCAACAATTAGTTCCTGAAAACGTACCCCCTCAACCAAGTTTTCCTTCTGAAACCACACCGCCTATAAAAAACAAATCAGATATCATTCTCTGGGTTGGGGTTGGATTTTTGCTATTAGCCTTAATTGGCGTTGGAATATATTTTCTTTAACCTTTTGGCCAGGGGGCGGAGATAAGCATAGGGGAGTCAAAATAAGGTTTATCCTGAGCCATGCCAAAGGACCATATTACTTCAGTGACAAAAGGCATAAATGGGTGAAGAAGTTTTAGCGATTCCTTGAGTACATATTCAAGTGTCCACTGGGCATCCGCTCGTCTATTCTTTGTCTTTTCAAGATAGTCATTTGCAAAACTGTTCCAGACAAAGCTATAGATTTCCTCTGCTGCTTCATTTAGGCGATATTTATCCATAAGGCGGGAGACTTTTCTTATTGTTTTCTTTAAATCCTTGACTATTTCATTATCATCTTCATTTCTTTTTCTTCTTTTACCCTTAGGTTCCATCAAGATGAAACGAGCGACATTCCATATTTTATTGGCAAAGTTTCGTTGTCCTCGAACATTGTCTTCGGAAAGAGAAATATCGTTTTCAACCAAAGCTCCCCAGACAATAGCCATCCTTAAGGCATCGGCCCCGTATTTTTGGGCCATGTCAATCGGGTCGATCACATTTCCTTTAGATTTACTTATTTTCTGTCCTTCTTTGTCTCTCATTAATCCATGTATAACTACTTCTTTAAAGGGGACATTACCTGTTTTATAAATCCCAAGCATTATCATTCGTATGACCCAAAAGGGAATTATGTCGTAGGCAGTTTCCATAATAGAGGTGGGGTAGAAGTATTCAAGATCACCCTTTTTCGTTGTTTTAAGAGTTGCAAATGGCCATTGGCTGGAGGAAAACCATGTGTCAAAAGTGTCCACATCTTGGGTTAGTTTTGTTTGACCGCAAGAGGAACACTTTTTAGGTTTTTTGCCATCGGTGATTGTCCATTCAAGACATTTTTCGCATCGCCAGGCTGGGATTCTCATTCCCCAAACAATTTGCCTGCTGATGTTCCAATCTTTTAGGTTTTTTAACCAATGTTTTGCAATTTTCTCATATCGTTTGGCTGCGAATTTGACCTTGCCGTCTCTTATTGCTCCAAAAGCCTTTTTAGATAAAGGTTTTACTTTAATAAACCATTGCTTTGAAAGTATTGGTTCAATCAGTCCTTTATCTCTATAGCAAACGCCAACAATGTGATGGATTTTTTCAATCTTCTTGATTTTTCCAGCTTGTTTCAAATCTGCAACAACAACCTTTCTTGCCTTTTCAGTTTTCATGCCAATGTACTTTTCTGGCGTGTTGATCATGCGGCCATCTTTATCGATAACAGAGATTCTTGAGAGATTGTGTTTTTCTCCTATTTCAAAATCGGTTGCATCATGGCCAGGGGTGACTTTAAGAGCCCCTGTCCCAAATTCAGGATCAACCAATCTATCGGCAATGACAGGAAGTTCGCGGTTAATTAACGGCAATTTTGCCATTTTCCCTGTCAATTTTTTATATCTATCATCCTTGGGGTTAACGGCAACAGCTACATCAGCAAAAATTGTTTCAGGCCTGGTGGTGGCAATGGTTAAACTGCCGTAGTCAAGGTAGTAGAAATTATCATCTCGCTCAATATAATTTACCTCTAACTGCGAAAAAGATGTTCCACAGCGAGGACAGTAATTAACAATTCTTTCTCCCCGATAGATGAGGCCGTCATCATATAATTTTTTGAATGTTTTATAGACAATTTTAATTATGTCGGGGTCAAGGGTGAATTTGTTTCTTGTCCAATCACAAGATGCGCCAAGAGCTCTAAGTTGATCCTCCGTATTCTGTTTGTATTTCATGGTGTAATCCCAGATCATCTTGTAAAGAGTTTCTCGATCGTAATCAAAGCGGCTTTTGCCCTCCTGGCGAAGCTTTTTCTCAAACACATATTGTGTCTCAATACCGGCATGGTCAGCACCAGGGAGCCAAAGGGTGGGCTCACCCTTCATTCTGTGATAGCGAGTTAAAATGTCCTCTATCGTTACAAAACGAGTGTGACCAATATGAAGATTGTCACTGGCATTGGGGGGAGGCATGATGATCGTAAAGGGGTTTTTCTTTTTGTCAATTTTAGGTATGAATGCCCCTGAAGTTTCCCAATGCTTGTATATTTTTTCTTCGTAAAGCCTATGATTGTAACTTTTATCCATTTATATATTTAGATCAGACTGTTTTGAATTATACAATAAAGCCAATTATAGGAAGAGGTCTAAATCTGACCAGTAATTGTTAATTGCGAATTAGCATTAATTTCTTGCCAAGGGATAGGGGAGTAATTAAAGTGAGCAAATGAGGCTATGTAGGCAGCATTATCTATACAAAGCTTGGGAGGAGGAACAAAAAAATTAATATTTAAAGACTGAAGATTAATAGCGGATTTAAACTTCTCTTTTAAGCGTATATTTGCTGCAACGCCGCCTGCAAGGAGCAGGGATTTAGGCTTGTATTCTTGGACTGCACGAAGTGTTTTTCTTACCAGCACATCAACAATGGCTTCTTGAACTTCAGCAGCAATCTTCTGTTTTTCTTCCTTATTTAACTTTTTATCTTTAACTTCCCTTAGAACAGCGGTTTTTAAACCAGAAAAACTCCAATCATAGTTTTCTTCATTAATTATTGGTCTGGGAAAAAATATAAGTTTTGTTTTTGGGTTTTTTCTAATATACTTTTCCGCTTCTACAGAAATTGCTGGCCCACCAGGATAGGGGAGCCCCAAAAGTCTTGCGGTTTTGTCAAAAGCTTCTCCTGCGGCATCATCTCTTGTTCCACCAATCCATGTCAATTTTCCATGATTTTTCATTAAAACAATGTCCGTGTGACCACCGGAAACTACTAGTGCTAAAGTCGGAAATTTGGGAGAGTTTTCATTAAATAGCCAATTAGCATAAATATGTGCAGCTAAATGATTAACTGGAACAATTGGTTTTTGCCAAAGGAATGAAAATGTTTTTGCTGTTTCTATGCCTACCAAAAGTGAACCAATCAAGCCTGGACCAGTAGTTACAGCAATAGCATCTATTTCATCATTCTTAATTTTTGCCTTTTTCAGAGCAGATTCTATTACGGGAGTAATACTTTTAATTTGTTGTCTAGCTGCACGCTCCGGAATAATTCCTCCGGTTTCGGCATGCATTTCGGCGGAGCTGGCCACCACATTTGAAAGAATTTTCGTTCCATTCTCAATCACTGCAGCTGCAGTCTCATCGCATGAAGTTTCAATTCCCAATATTTTCATCTCTACTGTATGGGTGCCGTTCCTCTTAGATATATTGCTTGCCAAGGTCGGTAATTAGAATAAAAGGTTTTTTTATAAATTGTTTCCCCGCCCCTTGTAACTTGATAATTAAACCAAGACTGTGCACCCCAAGCCTTCCAATCTATTTGTTTTATTGTTCCTTCGGGAAGAGTTGGGTCGTCTACATAAAGGTCCTCTGGTGGAGGAGTGACGTTAGTTACAACAGGTTTTGAGGTTGTTGTAGTCCTTCCATCAGAGGTTCCATATATTTCAAAGACCAGGCTGGCAATTTTCGTATTGGTTTGGGTTTGGATGAGAATATGACCCGGTGTGTCATTTTTGAACTTTAAGTCAGTGGTTGGATCATAAACCGTTGCATCAAACCCGACAGAGGAGTCTTGTTCATAATACCCGACCCGGTATGAATGTGCCCTTCTTTCTACGATAGGAAGCCCGGTATCAAGTATTGCTCTGAAAAGAGTGGTTGAAACCTGGCAAACTCCACCGCCGTCTCCTAATACCGTCTTTCCATCTTTTATTATGTACGCTTGTTTGTAACCGGTATAAAGAGATACATCTCCCAAAGTATTGTTAAAGGAGAAAGTTTCTCCAGGAGCAACAAGCACGCCATTAAATTTAGATGCAGAAAGGGCGATGTTGTGGATTCTTGAGGAAATTGAGCCTCTAAAACGAGAAGAGCCTCTACCGATTAGTTCTTTGATACCCAAGTTATTGATCTCTTCAGTTTTTATTTCCGGAGGGGTTGTTTCAAAAGGAATATCAAAGGCCAGATTTTTTTGGTCAGTGGATTCAAGCGTTCTCAGATTGCCAATAATCATGTTTTTTAGCAACTCCTCATTTAAATGAATTCCTTCTTTGGCTGGAGAGAATTCTTGAACTCTCCCTCCGCTAAAAATAAAGGTTGGGTTTTGGGGCTCACGATTAATATCGGCAGCTAGTTTTTCAACCAGATTAGAGATTTCTTGTTCTTGATACTCACCTCTTGGTTCTAGGAATTTAAATATATCATTTTCTTTATATGTATATGTTTGGTACTCAAACTCTATAAAAAGGCTTTTACCAATGAGGCCTTCTGCTCGTTTTCTTAGATTTTCTGCCTCCTCATCTGTCAAGGAAGGATCAACACTAACAAGAGGCAAAGAGATAGGGGAATCTTCTCTAAAGGCTAAATTTTGTCCGATTTTAATTCGGAGGTCATCAATATCTAATTCTTGCCCACTTGAGCCTTTTTCTACCACAGCCGCTCCTCTGATTAAACTGACTGACGGATAGGTTGGTTCAACCGAAGCTTGTCCGGCAACCACAGATAGCACTTCGGCAAGCTTTTCTTCATCAAGATTTAATCTTAAGCCGAGATTTGTTCCCTCTATGAGTAGAGATATTCTTTGGAGTAGGTCGTAAATTATATTGCCTGTTTTGTCCAACTCATAAGCAGCCTGTGCCGACTTTTGAAAATCATATGAGAAACCAATTGTATTAAGATCAATATCAAAAGTTTGATTTTCGCCGACAAGCGTGATTTGATTTGGTTGGGTAATTGTTTCTGAAAGGATTATCCCTGCTTCCTCCGGAGTTTTTCCTCCCAAATAAACTCCTGCAACATATGCTCTTGGAGAAATTCTGCCTAAAAACAAAAGAAAGTAGAAAATAATAACAAAAAGTAACAGGCAAGAGACCTTAAGAACAGGACTAAAAAGTCTGTTTTTTCTTAGGTTTTTAAAGCTTGATCTAAGTTTTTTTATAAATTCCTTGTTGGGCATGTGTATAAGTAGTATGATAACATCTAGGTAGTAAAAAGAGCTATTGAAACATGCCTGCTCAAGACGATTCCTCACCAAATCAGTCAAAAATAGTACAGCCTCAGGCGGTTTATCCGGCGCCGGCCACTCCGCCTGGACCGCAGCCATCTGTCCAGCCCAGCGTACCGCCGGTCCCGGGGGGAGAGGGAGTAGTTCCTCAACCTGAAGAGCAAAAGGCTCAGGTTCCGCCACCACCAAAAAGAGGTTTGCCCAAGATTTTTATTGTAATGGGCGCAATTTTATTAGTTTTGGTTTTAGGCTTTGTTGTTTGGAAGTTGATTTTACCAAGGATAGAAGAAAGCAAGGAAGTAACCCTCACTTGGTGGGGATTGTGGGAGAACGAATCAGTTGTTGCTTCCCTTATTTCCGAATATCAGCAAGAGAATCCAAAAGTAAAAATAAATTATGTACAGCAATCCCCTCAGGATTACAGAGAGAGGTTGACAAATGCCTTGGCAAGAGGGAATGGACCGGATATTTTTAGATTCCATAACACATGGGTCCCTATGTTTAAAGGCGAGCTTGATAATATGCCTGCTTCAGTAATGACAGCGGCTGAATATGTTGAGAGCTACTACCCAGTAATTTCATCCGACTTAACAAGCGGAGCTGGACTTGTTGGAATTCCTCTTGGATACGATGCTTTGACTCTTTATATCAATGAGGATATTTTTGCTAGGGAGGGTAAAGTAGCGCCAGTTACATGGGATGATTTAAGACAGACTGCGATTGAGTTAACAATAAAAGATGAGAAAGGTGTTATAACTCAAGCAGGCGTTTCTTTAGGAAGAACTGAGAATGTTGACCATTGGCCTGAGATATTAGCTCTGATGATGCTTCAAAATGGAGCAAATCCGGCAAAGCCAACAGACAAACGTGCAGAAGATGCTTTAACTTACTTTACGATTTTCTCTTCAGTTGATGGTGTTTGGGATGAGACTTTGCCGCCTTCGACAATAGCTTTTGCAGGAGGAAAACTTGCAATGTATTTTGGTACTAGTTGGCGCGCTTTTGAAATAACACAACAAAACCCTGAACTTAGTTTCAGAACCGTTCCTCTACCTCAACTGCCGAAAGATAGTCCCAATCAATCCGACTTTTCCTATGCCACTTATTGGGCAGAAGGTGTTTGGACAAGAAGTCTAAACAAAGAGGCAGCATGGAATTTTCTAAAGTTTGTTTCCAGTGAGTCTTCTTTAGAGAAAATGTATCAGACTGCAAGCCAAACCCGAGCTTTTGGGGAACCTTATCCCAGGGTAGATATGGGACAACTTCTTGCCGACCACCCTGTTGTCGGTTCTATTGTTAATCAAGCCCCCGATGCTCAAAGCTGGTATCTGGCTTCACGGACTTTTGATGGCCCAACCGGTATAAATTCACTGATTGGCAAATATTATGAAGATGCTATTAATGCTATAAATGCCGGGGAACGAGCAGATAAAGCCTTAGAAACAGTTGTTTCAGGGGTTGCTCAAGTTCTTTCGCAATATGGACTAATCGGTCAATGAGTTTGTTTATTGAGACTAAAAAATCTAAAGATAAAATTTACCCCAACATAGTTTTATTGGGAAAAAGCGACCTGGCCACACTTGCCTATCATGATATTTTTGATTATCCCTTGACACCCTTTGAGCTTATAAAATGGGTTACTGGGGAAAAAGTTAAACTTACAAATTTTGAGAATATAAAAGTTACCGGCAAAGGAGGTTTTCTTTTTCTTAAAGGTAAAGGTGGACTTGTCCTAAAGCGTTTGATGCGAAAAAGGGCTTCTGCAAGAAAATTTGCTAAAGCAAAAAAAGCTGCCAAGATATTATCTTTGTTGCCAACCATAAAAATGATTGCCGTGACCGGTGCTTTGGCAATGCAGAATTCTGGCGATGAATCAGATATTGATTTTATGGTAATAACTAGAAAAGGCACTCTTTGGACAACCAGGCTATTAAGTTTAGTTTTGCTTGATATTTTAAGAATTCCCAGGCGTAGGTATGGTGACAGGAATCAAAAAGACAGACTTTGCCTTAACATTTGGCTAGATGAGAGCAATCTAGTTTGGAGAAAGAGAAATATCTTTACAGCCCACGAAATTGCCCAAATAGAACCTTTGGTAAATAAAAGTGAAACTTATGAGAGATTTATTTACAAGAATAAATGGGTAAAGGATTATTGGCCAAACGCAGTAGTTATTAAAAAGATAATAAACAAGAAGTTTCATGAAGAGGGAATTGTAGCTAAATTTGTAGAGCAGCTGGCAGGAAGATTCCAGTATTGGTATATGAGGGGGAAAATAACCAGGGAAGTAGTTACTTCCACTCGTGCACTTTTCCACCCGATTGATTGGGGGAGTCTTATTGCCTCAAAGCTTGAGCTGTATCGAGGCTGACTCTTTGCTGTCAGCAGTTCGAAAATTAACCCATCGGAGGGCCAGGTTTTAGAGAACCCTCTAAATTGGGTTTTTTTGTTGTGTTAGAATAGGAGGGAAATTATTTGTGGCTTATGGGAGAGACAGAATCTTTTCAGGCGGTACCTCAAGTAGATGTGCAATGGTTTCCTCGGTTTAAGGAAGCCAGCGAATTTGAAAGTCTTACAGCTTTGGCTGGTGAGAAAGCTTATCGTGCCGAACAGAGAGAGCGGTTTCTATCTGGAGAAATTGAAAATCCCGTCTTAGACTATCCAAACATTGATGAAGAAGATCTGACGAGAAGGGAACAAGAATTTCTAGCCTTAAAAAAAGACATTTTGGCTGGTGAGGAGAATGAGATAGTAAAGCAAGTTTACAGGTGGCGAATTAATGAAAAGATAGCTGGACTAAGGATGCTTCTAGCTGTCGACAAGGGAGATACAAGAAGATTTAAAAGGTATACAGAATTTATATATGGCAAACCCTCTCCTGAGATATTTGCCTATACAGTTCAGTCCTTGCATTTAGAATTAGAAAAATGCTTAGATTCTGAAAATCCAGAGCTTCAGAAAGTTGCTGAAGAATTAATCAGACTGTTGCCTCAGGACCTAGAAGGAGTTAAGGTTTTTGCTTTACCAAGTGAAGAGACAGTTCAATTGGTGCAAGAAAGTACCCTAAAAGAAATTGGTGCTTTAGTCAATATATCTGAGATTTCGGGGGTTCTTGAGGCAGAGGATATAAAGCAGGTTTTCGAGCAGTCTTTGCAAACTTTGAAAGCAGAAGGCTGGCAAATAGTAATTGATACAGGTAGTGCCACAGAGATTCGTGTTAGTCAAGCGAAAAAAGAAATAAAAATTCCAGAATCAAGGAAACTCTTATTTAACCGTATGCGTACTCTGATAGCTCATGAGATAGGCACCCATGTTGCCCGAAGAATTAGGGGGGAAAGAAGCAAGCTAATGCTTCTCGGTCTTGGCCTAGATAGATATGAGTCGGGCGAAGAAGGAATTGCCACTATGCGGGAACAGGCGATTAGAGGGAAGCTTAAGGATTTTTCAGGCTTGGAGGGGCATTTAGCAATTAGTCTTGCTTGTGGGCTTGACGGCAAACCAAGGGATTTTAGGGGTGTATACGAAGTGCTGCAAAAGTATTTTCTTTTTAAGCAAATAATAAAAGGGAAAGATTCAGTCACAGCAGAAAAGCAAGCTCAGATAAAAGCCTGGAATAGATGTATCAGGACATTTAGGGGTACCGGTTGTTCCACGGCAGGGACTTGTTTTACAAAAGACATAGTTTATAGAAAAGGCAATATTGGCGTATGGAACGTTGTGAAAGAGCGGCCTGAAGAAATGCAGAGGTTTAGTGTAGGAAAATATGATCCAGCAAACCCGAGACACATTTGGGTATTGGAACAATTGGGAATTACAGACAAAGACCTAGTATCATTGGGGGCTTGACAAGGGTCTGACCCATTCAGTACAATAGCACTCGCTGTTAGGAATTGCTAACAGCTTTTGTATTACTAAGATATGGCGGCGAAGAAAAAAACGAAATTAAACTTGAAACCGACTGCCGGTTATCTTCTTATTGAGCCGGCTGAGCCTGAAAAGAAAACTGCTTCAGGTATTTATCTTCCTGAAACTTCTGAAGAAAAACCTTTAAAGGGAAAAGTCTTGGCTGTTGGCCCGGATGAAATAACGGAAAAAGGTATTAAAAGAACTTCCCCAGTAAAAGTAGGAGACGTGGTGATTTATAAAAAATGGGGAGGAAATGAGGTTAAAATTGAAGGCAAAGAATATCTTTTTGCAAAATTTGAGGACATTTTAGCGATTGTAAAGTAATATGGCAAAGCAACTAAAATTCGCAGACGATGCAAGGCAATCCCTTATGAAGGGTATTGATGTTGTGGCAAAGGCAGTTATTACCACACTAGGGCCTAAAGGAAGAAATATTGCTTTGGATAAAAAGTGGGGTGCACCAAATATTGTCCACGATGGCGTTACCGTAGCCAAAGAGATTGATTTAGAAGACCCTTTTGAAAACATGGGTGCCCAGATTGTTAAGGAAGCGGCGGATAAAACAAATGATGTTGCGGGAGATGGAACTACAACAGCAACTCTTCTTGCGAGGGAAATGAGTGCCGCTGGAATGAAGTATATAACGGCAGGTGCTAATCCCATGATTGTTAAAAAAGGAATGGAGAAGGCGGTTACGGCAATAGTTAACGAGCTGAAAAAGATTAGTAAGCCAATCAAAAATAAGGAAGAAATTGCTCAGGTGGCCACAATTTCAGCTGGCGATGAAGAAATTGGAGCAAAAATTGCCGAGGCCCTAGATGAAAAGGATAGGGTGGTAACAGTTGAGGAGGGAAGAGGTTTAGAGATTGAAATTGAATATAAAGAGGGAATGGAATTTGACCGAGGTTATGTCTCTCCTTATCTTGTAACCAATCCCGATCGCATGGAGGCAGAAATTGAGAATGCATATCTACTTCTAACCGATAAGAAGGTTGCTTCAATCCAAGATCTTCTTCCTTTTTTGGAGAGATTTGTTAAAGTTTCCAAAAATTTGGTGATTATTGCCGATGAGATTGAAGGGGAAGCTCTGGCCACTTTGGTTGTTAATAAATTAAAAGGAACATTCAACATTTTGGCGGTTAAAGCACCAGGTTTTGGTGACAAAAGAAAAGAGATGCTTGAGGATATAGCTATTTTGACAGGGGGGATAGTAATTAGCGAGGACACAGGACGCACATTTGAGTCGATTGAAGTTGCCGATTTGGGCCAAGCAGATAAAGTTTGGGCAGACAAGGAAAATACAAGAATAATCGGTGGAAAGGGAGAGAAAAAGGGAATTAAAGATAGGGTTGCTCTTTTGAAGCATCAGATTGAGGAGACAGATTCAGATTTTGACAAAGAAAAATTGGAAGAGCGACTGGCCAAACTTGCCGGCGGTGTTGCCCAAATTAATGTTGGGGCGGCAACAGAACTTGAATTGAACGAGAAGAAAGAAAGAGTGAAGGATGCGGTTGGAGCAACAAAAGCGGCAGTTGAGGAGGGTATTGTTCCCGGAGGCGGAGTAGCCTTCCTTCGGGCAAGAAAAGCTCTTGGGAAGTTAACAGCTGATAATGATGATGAGAAGATTGGTATTGATATTGTCTACCAAGCTTTGGAGCAACCTGCGCGCTGGCTTGCAAAAAATGCCGGAGAAGATGATGGGTATGTTTTAAAGAAAGTTGAAGAAGCAAAGAACAGCGACTTTGGCTATAACGCACTGACCGGCAAGTTCGGTTCAATGACCAAGTTTGGAATTTTGGATCCTCTTAAGGTAACTCGTTCAGCCCTTCAGAATGCAGCTAGCGTGGCTTCAATGGTACTGACTACAGAGGGCCTGATAACTGATCTTCCGGAAGAAAAGAAAGAAACTTCACCAACTCCGGGTGGAATGGGTGGGGGAATGGGGTATTAAAAAAGGTTAAAATACTTCTATGTCTCGCAGAGAAAAAGGCTGGTTTGATTTATCTTGCGAAGAATTAAAAGATGCTGCTAGCAATCTTCGCGAAGAGAACCTTAGAGACCTTGATACATATATGGTTCAGAGAATAATAAATGTTTGTGAGGAAGATGGATTAATTTCTTCAGAAGAGGCGAGAGGCCTAAGAGAGCATTTAGATTCCCTTACTAAAACTTAAAAGAGATGATAAGCTTCCTCTTTGTATAATTAGTTTATTATGGTTAAAAATAAAGAAAGGGATCCAAGAAGCGTACAACAAGCGACGTTAGTGTTTCTGGTTCGAGGAGAGGGAGAGGACAGGGAAGTACTTCTTGCAATAAAGAAAAGAGGATTCGGTAAAGGGCTATGGAATGGTGTGGGTGGAAAGATAGGCCGGAGAGAGTCTTTAGAAAAAGCTGCAAAAAGAGAAACCCAAGAAGAGATAAACGTAGTACCAAAAGATTTAGAGAAAGTTGCACTGCTTCATTTTTACTTTCCAGATGATCCGAATAAAGCAGACTGGAATCAAGATGTACATGTGTTTGTTGCAAGTAAATGGACAAGGGAGCCTGAAGAGTCGGAAGAAATGCGGCCGCAGTGGTTCAATGTTTTAAACCTTCCTTTTGACAGCATGTGGGATGATGATCCTCTTTGGTTTCCAAAAGTTCTTGAAGGAGAAAAAATTGAAGCATGGTTTAGTTTTGACGGAAATAACAAAGTGATATCTTATGAAATAGCAAAACTACCCTGAAAGAGGAACAATTTCTTATCGTGGTAGTACAGCCAAAGGATTGATTGGGTAGTCGTGATCGCGAATCTCCAGGTGCAAATGGTCTCCAAAAGCACGACCGGTTGACCCCATTTCTCCAATTTTAGTATCTGTGGTGACTTTTTGACCTCCATTTACATTTATTTTTGAAAGATGGGCATAAAGAGAGGTTACTCCGTTTCCGTGATTTACTAATATGGCATTTCCATAAGCAAAACGGGAATATGAGACATTTTCAATCATTCCAGCCATGATAGGTCGGATAGTGTCACCGGTAATTCCATCTAAATCAATTCCAGGGTGATAGAATTTATAACCCTGGGTGATTTTTATCTCTTCAACGGGATACTGGATGCCACGTTCTGTTGCAAGGGGAGTTGTTTCTTGAATAATGACTGTTTTATCGGGTTCTACATCAAAATTTGCTTCCGTCGGCACAAACGAGCTTGCAATGATTATTAGAGCAATATTTGTACCTAAAACCTTTTTAATCCTTTTGTGTTCAAATATGTGTCTGAAGAAGCGTGATACCCTACTTCCTTTTCTTGCACGCAAAACCTCACCCATGTTAGGTATTAAGGGTTTTTCAAGCGGAGCTTTTCGCCTTTTTACAAGATGTAAATCAAGACGGCGCTTTTTAGGTAGATCAAAAGATAATCGTATCATAGTGCCTCGTCTTACGTGCGAGGCAAACGAAAAACCCAGGGCAATCAGCTCTGGGCGAGCCTATAAAAGGCCATTAAAAAATCTCGCATTTCTGCGAGATGCGATGATTCTATATCATGAAATTCAAAAAATCAAGTTTTGAGGCCCCGACCGGAATCGCACCGGTGTACCTGGTTTTGCAGACCAGTGCATATCTTCTCTGCCACGGGGCCAAGCAAGTGATATTTTAACCCACTTAGCCTCAAAAGACAAGCCTCCAAGCCCCTCTTAGCACTCCAGTACTTTGAGTGCCAATTAAATAATAGGAGGGGAGAGTGTTGTCAAGTAGTCTTGTTTTTGATAAACTGCTACGCGTTAATGAGAAAGTTGAGAACTATAATAATAGCTCTGATTGGAATAGGCTTGATTCTTGCTGCTGTTTTTTTCTTTGTCGGAGCCTTTAAGCCCAAATCAGCAGGTCTACTTGTTGAAACAACACCATCCGCTACAGTATCTATTGACGGTGAGCAGGTTGGCCGTACTCCATATGAAACTACACGAAAGCCTGGTGAGATTGTAATAAAGCTTATACCGGAATCCTTTGAGACACCCCTTGCACCTTTTGAGACCAAAGTGACTCTTGTTTCTGGTATTGAGACTGTACTGAGGCGTGAATTTGGGGAGTCTGATGAAGCATCTGCTGGTGAGATTATTTCTTTTGAGAAAGTGGGTGGGAAGGAGACAAGTCTTTCTGTTGTTTCAATTCCGGACTCGGCCCAGATTTCAATCGATGGCTCAATTCGCGGATTTGCTCCTTATAAAACATCATCTATTGTTCCTGGCCAGCATCAGATAATAATTCTTGCACCGGGATATTTAGAAAGGGCGATTTCTATAAAGACAATTGAGGGCTATAAATTGACAGCAGTGGTTAAATTAAAACCTAGTGGGGAAGAATTACCACTTGAAGAGAACGAAGTGGAGGAACCAAAACAGGAAGAAGTAGAAATCCTTTCAACACCGACAGGTTTTTTGAGAGTGAGAAGTGAGCCCTCAAGGCTGGGTGAGGAGATAGGACAAGTTTCTCCCGGCGAGCGTTATCCATATATAGAGCAAGATGAAGATACGGGTTGGTTTAAGATTGAGTATGAAAAAGACAAAGAAGGTTGGGTTTCCAATCAGTATGCAAAAAAAGTAGAACCCGTGGACGAAGAGGAAGAAGCTTCACCAACTCCAACTGCAAGTCCAACTCCAACGCCCTCGTCTTAACTTTAGACAATTAAGCTATTACCGTTATTCCGCCATAAAAGATCCAAATTACAAGACCTACATAGAGAATCACAGAAGCGATCAGTGCCTTGTCTGTTAAAAGAAGTTTTTCAGGTGCCTCAGATCGGCCCTCAAATATAAGATTTTGGTATCTCATAATCCCAAAAATGACAATTGGTATGGTAATCATGAGTAGTTTATTTATAGTCGTGGTGCGGGAAAGTTCTGCCAAAAAGAGCCAGACAGGAAGAGATGCTTTAGGAGATTCAAAAAAGCTGTAAAGTGCCCAACTCATCCAGGCAGCGCTCCCAAACATAGTTACGTAGGAATTGAGGAGCTCTCTCTTATATTTCGTTAGATTTTTTCTTGTCAGATCCGAAGCAGATTGAATAAGATTTAGTTCCGCACGCCTTTTCCCTGAAGCTAGAAAAAGTGCTAATGAGATTACGCAGAGCAAGAACCATACCGAAAGATGGGCGTCAATAACAAAGGCACCGGCATAGACCCTTATGATAAAACCGGCGGCAATAACAAGAATGTCAATAATAACAAAATTCTTAAGAGCTAAACTGTAGGCAATTTGGAGTATGAGATAGCCTGCAATCGAAAAGAAAAATAAAGTATTCAGACCTGCGGCCAGGAAAAGAGCGGCCAAAGCAAAAACAAAAGCAGTAGGCAATGCAACGGATACAGGTAGTTTTTCAGAGGCCACTGGCCGGTTTTTTTTGATTGGATGAAGTCTGTCTGATTTTGCATCTAAAACATCGTTAAAAATATAAGCTGCCGAGGCTACGAAATTGAAGGCAATAAATGCCCAGACAACTTTTATGAATTGAATTTCTACAAAAAGTTGGTGACTGAAAACCAAGGCAGCAAAAAGCGCCAGATTTTTAATCCAGTGTACCGGTCTTGCTACTTTAATGATTTGGGTCGGTAAGTTAGCCACAGAAGTAAACCTCCAACCAGGATTGCTACTCCGATAATTGTATACAACTTGCTTGAAGTGTTCAAATAAAGGGCTAGACAGCCAAGAAGAGCAGTGACTAACCAGTAGAAAGCCGAAACCTGTTTTTTAGATAAACCGGCATCAAGAAGCTTGTGATGAAGATGCTTGCGATCGCCCCAAACAGGAGACTTTCCTGCTAGGGTACGTCGCACAATAGTGTATCCTGTATCAACCAGAGGTACTCCAAGTACTACCATTAAGGTTCCAACTTTTGTAGTAGAAAGAATTGATAAAACTGCCAGAAGATATCCTGCCAATGTTGAGCCACCATAGCCCGGCATTATTTTTTGTGGGTAAAAATTCCATGGTAGGAACCCCAGGAACGCACCAGCAGTGATTGCGGCAAGTATAATAACTGGCCATTGGGCAATATCTGCCGAAAATTTCAAAGATAGAGCGGCAATTGTGATAGCTGCAATTGCAGAAACTCCGGGTAATTGTCCGTCAATACCTTTTGCTCCCATATTAAGCATGTTCATCAGGAAAACAATCCAAAGAAGGGCAAAAAAATCGGAGATTATCCAAATAGTTCGAATCTCTCCAAAAAGCTCAAAGGCTATCTGGGGATGAGACAGATCAATTATTCCGTTAAAAGGGTTTGAGATAAAAGAAATTCCAATCCCTCCTATTATGGGAAGGCCAGCGGCAAAAAGGCCAATGAGAAGTCTTAAATAAGGGCTAAGATTATATTTGTCATCTAAGATTCCCATAACAGCCAAGACAAGGGTTCCTGCAAGGATGCCCCTTAAATGTTTGTCCAAAGGAAGAAAAAGGAGGCTGGTGATAAAAATTGCAAGAAATATGGGTAGCCCTCCTCCTCTTGGAACAGGATAAGTATGGATTACCTTTGGATGTTTGCTTTTCTTTGGGTCATCAATTATTCCGAATCTCTTCGCAAGCTTAATAACAAAAGGTGTAACAACATAGGCAACGGAAAGAGAAACCAAACCCGGTAATATTGCTAATTCAAAAATATTTGACATGAAATTAGCCTAAAAACTCCCTGTTAACAAAATAATTTTAATTGTTGTTATTGCAGAAAAAATGGTTACTCCAATAGAAACTAGAATAAAAGTCTTTTTGAAAAACTCTTCCTTTAGAAAGTAAGAAATGGAAATATTGATGGCAAGAATCAAAAGAGAAATTAGACTTGGAGCAACCAGCATTAAAGATGAGACAAGCTGTCCCTCTCCTTCTGGAAGGCCGTAATAGAGAGGGATTTGCGGAGGAAGAAAACTTTGAACAAGGAGGACTAGGGCAATCATTATTATATTTACCAAGAAAGCAGCACCAACAAAATTTTTAAATGGAATATTTTCAGTCAGCAGCCCTCTGTTTTTAGCAATTTTTTCTTCCCAGAGCTTTTTAACACTCTTGCTTGGGAAATATATTGCCTGCGGCTTGCTTCCTTTTTTCATATTTGCCTGATTGTAATTCAAAAGGCATTAGGGGGCAATGACGCTTTAACTTCAGGAGAAATTCGGTTCCAAATTTCAGCGGCATCAATTTCTGTGTTGAGGATATAATTTTCTCTCAAAAGGGGAAGAAGTTCAGGGAAACCAGGGGCTTTCGGGAGGATGATTATCTGTTTAGGCAGATTTTTATTCAGGTCTTCTACGGTCTTTTCGGGGCTTGAGAAGTCTCTAATATGATAATCTGCAACATATTTTATTGGCGGAAGTCGGCGTGATAATGCATAGATTGATGAGTTGTCTCCCCAGATGAAGATTCTGTCATCTTTTTTAGTTGATTGGACAAGAAACTCTGCAATTTCATAGTTTCGCAAGACGTGACCACCAAAGGTAGTCAAGTACTCCTTTCGGTCTATTTGGCCAGTTGCAAAACGGGCGAAGCGAAGGTAATAGGAGGCAGTGGGGTAATACCAGAATTTAAAGTAAACAGGGACAAAAAAGGTTAGGGCTAAAGGTATGATTACAAGAGATTGCTCTATTGATCTGTCGACAAACAAAATTGCAAAGAAAAAGGAAATTGCAGGCACAGCTTGAATCAAATAGTGAGGATAAGGACGCTCAGATAGTGTTATCGCAAAAAGTGAAAACAAAAGCCATGCGGTTATAAAAATAAACTGTTTTGATAATTTCTTCTTTTTCCAGTACAAAAGACCCAAACCTAGTGCAACTATACCTGTTCTTATCAAAAGAGGACCGTTTCTTGCTAGAAATGGTTTTGCAACATCTTCCGGCCTCCAGCTGGATAAATATCCGAAATTTTGCAAGAAGGCGGCGATTAAATACTCACTAAAGGCACCTCTAAGGAAATACCAAGCGAAAGTTACTGCAATTGGAGCAATAAAGCCAAGCAGTAGAAAAGCAGTGTTTCTGGCGACTTCTTTGAGCTTTTTAACCTTAAACCCTGCCATTACCAGCCATAAAAATACGATTGCTGGTATATCAAAAGCGGCAGGTATTTTAAAGAGAGTTGCAATTGAGAAAAGCATTCCGGCAGCGAAAATATTTTTGAAATTAAGCTTTTTGGTAAAGAGGATAAGAAAGGCGGCAATTATCGGCCCAGCCATAAAAAGTTCAGAATTAACAATGTTTCCCTCAAGAAGCGGAAGAGTGGTAAGAACGGCAAAGATTATTGTGGCAACTTTATGAAGCTTGCCTTTTTTAGGGAAAAGAGCTTGGGCAAATTTCCAAAAGACAATTATGGTAGCAAGCATCCAGAAGGCTAAAATCACCTTAAACCAGAAAAGACTTCCGGCAATGGCAGCAGTAATATAAAGAAGGGGCGGTTTGTTGTCGTGCATTCCTTTGTAAAGAGGTACCCTTTGCCTTACGGCCTCGCCAAGGGTTAAGTAAATCATTTCGTCCCCATATGAATATGGCTCAAAAAAGGAGGGAATTCTCAAGATTAATACAATTGCAAGGAGAATAGTCAGCCATAACGGGAGATGGATTTTCTTCAGGAATCTTTTTAGAATTTTCTTTGATACCATATAAATTTAAGATCGCCGAAGATTTGGGCTTCTTTTTCAGTATAGTTGGGTAAATCAATCTCGGCAATATCTCCGCTTGTAATAACCCCTACCCGTTCAATGTTTTTAGGAATTTCTCGCAAAATATCTTCATCCCTCATTTGAGCCGTGCCAACATAAAAAGGCAACTCACCTTCCGGTACGTAAATAGGTGCTGGAATTCCATAATATTTAGATTCCCAAATGTGATGACTTGCTGCGTTCCAGTTAAGAAGGAAGTCTCCTTCTTGGCGAGCTTCTTTAACAAAATTAGCGAACTCTTTAAAGGGTTTTTTAGTAGGGTGAGTGAAGTAGTTAAAGTCAATAATTGCAAAAAATATTAGAACCATTGCGATTAAAACATTTGAGACTGGCTTTCTCCAGTTTGAGGCAAGAATTAACATTGCTCCGGGGATGGCATATAAAAGATACCGATTGAAAAATATTGATTGAAACTTTTGCGAAATAACCCAAGTTAACAAAATAGGCAGCAGAAACCACATAACAAGGAATAAAGACTTTCGAAAACCTTTTATCCAATTTCTGATGAGGAGAGCTAAATAAGTTAAATAAAGTGCTGGTATTGCAAAAGGATGCTTGATTCCGTTTGCAAGAAATTCACTAATTACTCCTCCAAAATCTTTCAGGGTTGGAGTTCCCAACCAAAATCCACCCCCAACTCTCGTGGCTTGATTGTAAAGCGGAATTGTCCATGGAAGATAAAGAATGCCAATGGCGATAAAAGCTTTAAACATACTAATGGCAACTTTTCTTTTTCCGAAAACATATTCATACAAAAACCAAATTCCTTGTACAAATAAGGCAAACATTGAGAAGTGATGGGAATAAAGAGCCCAAGCTGTTGACAATACATAACCAATCCAAGCTCCATGTTCTTTTTTAGACAATTTTAAGAAAAAGTACATTGAGGCAGTGACTCCCAAAGCTAAAATGGAATACATTCTCCCTTCAAAGGCGTAGATGAAGAAAAAGGGATTAAGAAAAGTTAAGGCTGCTGCTGTTATCCCAACCCTTTTATTCCAGAGAAAAGTTCCAATTTTATATACAAAAAAGACTGTTAATAAAAAGTAAAGGAAGGAAAGTGAGCGGATTGCTATTTCAGAGTTTCCAAAGAGCTGGAACAGAATATGTTCAGTGATGTTATAAAGAGGTGGATAAGTATCTCGAGCAGAAACATCAATTATTCTTAAAATGGAATCTTTTGAAAGAACAGCAGAAAAAGCCTCATCTCCCCATAAACTAGTAGTGAATTGATTAGGCATTATTTCAGTATACAATATCCTTAATGCATCATTTAGCCTTTATGAAAAAAGAGTGGGGGTTTATTGATAAGATTTTGAGTGGAAGAAAAACAATTGAAAGTAGATGGTATAAGGCAAAAAAGGTTCCTTGGGGAAAAATAAAAAGGGGTGATACGGTGTATTTTAAAAATTCAGGAGAGTCGGTAACGGCAAAAGCAGATGTTTCC
>JBAUDN010000010.1:0-3630 GCA_049678105.1 Microgenomates group bacterium | reverse complement strand
GTTCCAGGCTTTTATAATTTCTAAAGAAATGTTTAATTTCTTTAAGTGTTGGTTCGGGAATATCTTTTATATTTTTATATTTGCCAAAAATAGGATCAACTTTTTCATCAGGAACAGCAATTATCTTTGTATCAATCCCTGCTTCATCCTTCATTTCCAGTAAACCTATTGGGTGACACATCATGATAACTCCCGGCTCCACTGATTCACCGGATAATACGAGTGCATCTAGCGGATCGTCGTCTTGCCCCATGGTTCCTTCAATAGAACCGTAGTTAAAAGGAAAAACAATCGCCGAATGAAGAAATCTGTCCACTTTTAACTCTTTGGTTTTTTCGTCGAGTTCGTACTTTACATTTCCCCCTGCACTGACTTCTATAAAAACTTTTATCTCCATCTTTTTATTATACTATACATCCAGCGTAGCTGTTCTTGCATGGGTTTGGATAAATTTCTTTCTTGGTGGAACCTCTTTGCCCATAAGCATGGTAAAAAACCTGTCTGCTTTCTCAGCATCTTCTATTTCCACCTGCTTCAGGATTCTTTTATTAGGATCCATGGTTGTTTCCCAAAGCTGAGGCGGGTTCATTTCTCCCAGACCTTTATATCTTTGGATGGTCACTTTACCGCCAATCTTCTTAATCTTTTTTTCTCTCTCTTCTTCACTATATGCGTAGGCAATTTTCTTTCCTGATCGTAGCTGAAAAAGCGGTGGGAGGGCAATGTAAAGGTATCCGCGACTAATTATTTCGGGCATATGTCTAAAGAAGAAGGTTAAAAGAAGAGTTTTAATATGTTCTCCATCAACATCGGCGTCGGTCATGATAATAACTCTTTGATATCTTGTTTTATTGTAATCCAGAGACTCCCCTATTCCTGCGCCGAGGGCGATAATTAAGTCCTTTATCTCTTCAAATTTTACAATCCTGTCTAATTGTGCTCTTTCAGTATTAAGAATTTTTCCACCCAAGGGTAATATTGCTTGGAAACGCCTGTCTCTTCCCTGCTTCGCGCTTCCTCCGGCAGAATCTCCTTCCACTATGAATATTTCCGAAACCTCAGGATCTCTTGATTGACAATCGGCAAGCTTACCAGGAAGAGATGCGCCCTCCAAAGCTCCTTTTCTCAGAACAGCATCTTTGGCCGCTCTGGCTGCCAGACGAGCCTTGGCTGCAAGAAGGATTTTTTCAATGACTGATTTAGCATCACTTGGGTGTTCCTCAAAGTATGTTCCCAAACCTTCTCTGACAAAAGATGAAATGAATCCTTGAATTTCAGGATTATTTAGTTTTGCCTTGGTTTGAGACTCAAATTGGAGGCTGTCAGAAGGCATTTTTACATAGACAACAGCCGTTAAGCCCTCTTTCATATCTTCTCCTGTGAGGCCGTTTTTGGCACCTTTGTCGTTTGGGCGTATCTTTTCATTAACACCTAACTTTTTGGCGTAATCCCCTATTGCCCGGGTAAGGGCCATTCTAAAACCGGTGATATGGGTGCCGCCGTCAATGGTGTTTATTCCATTGACAAATCCTTTAAGGTTTTCGCTGAATGAATCCGTATACTGAATGGCCACCTCTGCCCCAATATCTTCCTCTTCTTTTGAAAGATAGATAACATCTGATTTAGCTTGTTTACCTCGGTTTGAGTGGGCAACAAGTGACTTTATCCCGCCTTCAAAGTAATAATGAGTTTCGTCGCCGGTTCTTCTGTCTTCAAAGTGAAAGGATAAGCCGGCAACAAGATAGGCACGGTCTTTGAGAAGGGCTTTTATTTTTGCCTTATCAAAAGCAATATCACCAAAAACTTTCTTATCAGGTGTAAAGATAGTTACTGTCCCCATTTCACCATTCCCGATCTTCATTTTCCAGTCTTCGGGTAGCCATTTATCAATTTGCTTTTGGGTTGCCGTTTTGACCTTTGCCAGAGGGTCTCCCCGTTTGTACTCTTGATAATATACCTTGTTGTCCCTAAAGACGATTACCAGGAAATGGCTTGACAATGCGTTAACAACAGAAGCACCAACTCCGTGTAAACCACCTGAAACTTTATAAGCACCGCCACCAAACTTTCCTCCGGCATGGAGCTTGGTCATGGTAATTTCCAACGCAGAAACGCCTGTTTTGTGTTTACCGACGGGAATGCCTCTGCCGTCGTCTTTTACAGTTGCCGAACCGTCCTTGTTTACCAAAACCCAAATATTCTTGGCCACGCCGGCAAAACTCTCATCTACGGAATTGTCTACTATTTCGCGTATAAGCTCATGAAGACCTCTTGTATCAGTTGAACCAATGTACATCCCAGGCCTTTTTCTTACCGGTTCCAAACCCTCAAGAATCTGGATTTCTTTTGCGGTATATTGATTTATTTTTGAAGTTTTTGTTGCCATGAAATCTGCGTAAAAAATACCCCTGAAAGGGATATTTCTAGCTTAATTATACCTTAAATTACACTCTTCAAACAAGGCCGAGGACGAAATTTGTGAGCTGCAATTGGACGTTTCCGTAGGCTTTTAAACTTTCAAGTGTTTGGTTAGCAGAGGTTATCTGTTTGGCAATTTTCAGATGCCCATTTTTAGCTTTGATAAGCGATAGGTGAGAGCAAAGAATGAAGTTTTCCATAAAATCAATTGCCCTTTCCCTGCCCCAGATTTTACTTGTAAAAAGGAGTTTTTCTGCCTCTTTTTTTTTAAGGAAACTTTGGATTTCTTCTGCCTCTTTTTTGCTCAGTTTTCTTTTACCACCAACTTTTATTATCTGACACCTTGAGAGAATAGTAGGAGGAAGATTTTTTACAGAGGCAGCGGTTAAGATATATCTAATATTTTCTTGAGGCTCTTCCAAGTTTTTCAAGAAGGCATTGAGTGCTTCGGTTGAGGCAGCCTCTATCCCTTTAATTAATATAGCTGTTGGTTTGTCAATTTTGAGCTTGGTAAAGGCGCCAAGCTCTCTTACGTCTCTGATTTTCGCTAAAGGATAATCAAAGGTTTTTACTCTAAGTTTCTTTACGAGTTTTTCTATTCTTTCCTCAATTTCTTGATTATTCTTCCCAAGTATTAAGTATGCGTGCATGCCTGAATAGTATTAGGTCTATTTATATAAGGTGTCAAGTACCTCGAGACACTTGAACCGCTTATATTATTGGGGCATAATGAAGTTATGGCTGCCCAACCTGCCACTTCAACTGCCAGTTCAAACGGTGAAACGGGGCAAACCCTGGCTGATATTTTAGTTGCCCAGAAAGCACTTGATGCAACTCGTGCCCAGCAAGTGAAGGCGGCCGAAATTCAAACCGGCAAGACTCAGGAAGAAATATTAAAAAGTCAGAATTTGGTAACCGAAGAGGCTTTGGTGAAGGCAAAAGCAGTTCTTTATAATATTCCTTACATTGATCTTTCCACACTCCCCGCCTCCCCCGAGGCTTTGGCTACTCTACCTCAAGAGGTTGCTGAAAGATTTAAGGTTTTTCCCATCTCTGTTGATAAAGCCAACAAGCAAATGGCTCTGGCAATGGCCGACCCTTTGGACTTGACGACAATTGAATTTATTGAACAAAAGACGGGGCTTACAGTAAAAGCTCAAGCAGCAGAGCTTTCGAAGATTGAACACTTCGTGTCAACAGGCTATACAACCT
>JBAUDN010000009.1:0-4748 GCA_049678105.1 Microgenomates group bacterium | reverse complement strand
GCGCAAGGGTGCACTTGACGCCCTCACGGCCCTACTGTAACATTCTAGTCGCAGATTCGAAAATGGACAAAAATCAAAAGCAAAAACAGCAAAGAAAAATAAAACATACAAGCGTGCTTGAAAGCTTGAAGGACGTTGGAGGTTCTACTGTTAAATCCCTCAAAAAAGACCTTATCCAGGAAACTCCTCAAGAATTTTTAAATCAACTTTTTGGTAAAAGGCCCGAAAAGAAATACTCAGGAGATTTAATCCCGGGGGAATCTCTGGAAATAAAAGAAGTTTTTTCCGGCAAGCACGAAGAGGTATTAAAACTCAAAAAGCAACTTTCTCTTGAAAAAAGGTTAAGAGAAGAAGAAAAAATTCGTGTGGAAAAAAGAGGCAACGAACTAAAAATTCAACTACAAACCATCACAGAAGAAATTGCCGTGCTGGCAGAAAATACTCAGAATTTAGCAGAGGAGGTTCAAGTTGCCACAATGCAGGCTCCAATTGAGCCTGGCGTTTATCATTTAATTTTCTTTGAAAAGCTGCTTGACTTTATTAAGTCTTTTAGAAAAAAGGTTGAAGAAGCAAAAGTCTGGCTTCATGCTTCAAATAAAAGAGCCCAAAAGAAAAACTACTGGGCACGCTACAAAAAATACGGCAGTAAGTTCCTTCTTGCTCCAGACCACTATCTGTCAAGATCTGCAGGATAATCCCCACAAATACTAGATTTTAGATACATTTAAGGTATAATTTATATGCCTGGACGGTTAGCTCAGCTGGTTAGAGCGCATACTTGACGTGTATGAGGTCACAGGTTCGAATCCTGTACCGTCCACTTATTCCTGGGCCCGTGGCGCAGCTGGCTAGCGCGCTTCAATGGCATTGAAGAGGTCAGGGGTTCGAGTCCCCTCGGGTCCACAATTAAATGGCTAAAAAGTATTCCCAACTTTTAAAGGAAGGTTTAATTAGAGGTATTGGCTGGGCCTTTGGTGTAACAATTGGTTTTGTAATTATCTCCACAATTTTAGTCTTAATTCTTAGGAGTCTAGGTGGATTACCGGTTATTGGAAACTGGGTTGCATCTATAGTTGAGGCCACTCAAAGACAGCTTATAAAAAGAACGCCCCTTTTCCCTCAATGACATATTAGAGTAAAATAAAACCATGTCAAAAGTTCAAGATAAAAAATTAGAAGAAATGCGGCACAGTGCTGAGCATGTACTAACTCAGGCAATGCTCAAGCTTTATCCTGGCTTGAAAATGGCCATGGGCCCGGCAACGGAGGAAGGTTTTTACTTTGACTTTGATTACGAAGGAAAAATTTCTGAAGATGCTTTTCCTAAAATTGAGGCCGAGATGAAAAAAATTATCAAGAAAGACCTTTCCTTCAAGAAAAAGATTCTAACGGTTAAGGAAGCTCGAAAACTATTTAAGGGAAACGAATACAAACAAGAATGGCTTGATGAAATAGAAGAAAAAAAGGAAAAAGCAACAGTTTACTGGACAGGAGATGAATTTGTAGACCTTTGTGCGGGTCCACATGTCACTTCAACGAATAAAATCGGTCACTTCAGGCTATTAAACATAGCTGGGGCTTACTGGAGAGGCGACGAGAAAAACAAAATGCTTACCCGGATTTACGGTACCTGTTTCCCTACAAAGAAAGAGCTAGACAATCATCTTAAGATGCAAAAAGAGGCAAAGAAAAGAGATCATCGAGTTTTGGGCCAAAAACTCGAATTATTTATGTTTGATGATGAGGTGGGTCAAGGATTACCTCTATGGTTACCAAAGGGAGCTTTTGTGCGTCACAAGATTATGGAATTTGCTTTTAATACTTACCTTGAAAGGGGCTATCAACCTGTTGTGGGTCCCCATATTGGCAGTGAAGCGCTATGGAAACATTCTGGGCATTTAGACTTTTATAAAGAAGGAATGTATAGCTCTTTTGGTATTGACAATGAGAAATATCGCTTAAAACCGATGAATTGTCCGATACATGTAAAAATGTATAATTTGAGGCCCAGGAGTTATAAAGAATTACCTCTTCGATGGACAGAAATGGGAACAGTTTATCGATACGAAAAAAGCGGGGTTTTACATGGCTTAACTAGAGTCCGTGGCTTTACTCAAGATGATGCCCATATTATTTGCCGTCCGGACCAATTACATGATGAGCTGGTTGAAGCCTTAAAACTAACTTTATATATTTTGAGTTCTTTTGGTTTTAAAGATTTTGAAATGAGCCTCTCCGTAAGAGATCCAAAAAATAAAGACAAATATGCCGGCACTGATAAGGGTTGGAGTATGGCTGAGAAAGCTTTGGTAAAAGCACTTTCCGCAATTGATTATAAAAAATATGTTCTTGATGTAGGTGGAGCAATATTCTATGGTCCCAAAATAGACTTCAAAGTCGCCGATTCTATCGGTAGAAAATGGCAGCTTTCTACTATCCAATTCGATTTTAATTTACCCGGCAGGTTCAAGATGACATACACTGGCAAGGATGGAAAAGAACACGAACCATTTATGGTCCACAGAGCACTTTTGGGCTCCCTCGAACGTTTCATGGGAGTTTATATTGAACATACTGCAGGAGCCTTTCCAGTGTGGCTAGCACCAGTTCAGGTAAAGGTGTTGCCAATTACAGACCGTAATGTGAACTATGCAAGAAAAATTACTGAAAAATTAAAAGAAAATAATATCAGAGTAGAAATTGACGAAAGAAACGAAACACTCCCTGCAAAAATCCGTGATGCCCAGTTGGAAAAAATGCCTTATATGTTAATAATTGGCGATAAAGAAGAAAAAGCTCAAAAAGTACGTGAGCGTGGAAGATCAGGAAAGGATTATGGCCTAATAGACATCAAGGATTTCATTGTTAATATCAAAAAAGAGATTGATAACAAAGTCATCAACTAAAATTAATATTTGGGCTTGCTACCCATCCCAGCTTTGTGTAAAATTCTAACTAGAAATTGAGAAGGAAAAAATTATACTGGCGAGTTAACGAGCAGATACGCGTCCCAAAACTTAGAGTAATAGGGAAGAGCGGCAAGCAAATAGGAGTTGTTGAGAGAGAAAAGGCCCTATCTTTAGCCAAAAAAGAGGGGCTTGATTTGGTAGAAATAGCTCCTTATGCAAAACCGCCGGTTGTAAAAATCGTTGACCTTGGAAAATTTAGGTACGAAGAAGAAAAAAAATTAAGAAAGCAAAAGAAAAAGACAAAGACGTCCGGGCTTAAAGAGATCAGGTTTTCGCCTTTTATCGGAGAAGCGGATTATAATACGCGATTTGAAAGAATTAAGGAATTTTTGGAAGAAAAAAATAAGATTAAGGTTGTAGTCAAGTTTAAGGGAAGACAGATGGGAAGCAAGCAATACGGCTACAAGGTCTTAGAAAGATTGCTTGCTGATCTTGGGGATACTATCACGGTTGACATGGAACCGAAATTTTTAGGTAGACATCTGATTATGACCATTTCACCTGTTGGTAAAAGCAGTATTAAGAAAAAGGAGGAAAAGAAAGATGCCAAAACAAAAAACTAGAAAATCAGTAACAAGGCGGTTCAGAATCACTAAAAAAGGGAAAGTTCTTAGACGAAGATCGTTTGCCCGTCATTTGAATGAAAAAAAGTCTCGAAAAAGAAAAAGGAGGCTAAAAAGAGTCGTTGAAACAAAAAAGACCTATGCTAAAAAGATCAAAAAAGCTTTAGGGAAGTAAAATGCCAAGAGCAAAAAGTATTGCCGCAAGAAAACACAGAAAAGTTAAAAAGGCTGCCCGTGGTTTTAAACAAGCCAGGCGCACTCGTGTAAAAGCCGCAAAAGAAGCCCTATTGCATGCTGGGCAATATGCCTATATCGGCAGAAAACTAAAGAAAAGAGACCTAAGAAGCTTGTGGGTTAAAAGGTTGAACGCTGCCGCCAGAGAACACGGTATGAAATATAGTGAATTTGTCAATAAATTGAAAAAAGCCAAGATCGAATTAGACCGAAAAATTCTCGCTGACATCGCTGTCAAAGACCCCGATACTTTCAAGAAAATCATATCTGCGATAAAATAACTTCATAGTGCGCGGAGAGATTCAAAATATTAAAAACGAAGCCTTAGCTCAAATTATGGAAGCGGAATCAGTTTCTGAGCTTGAGAATTTAAGAATTGCTTATTTGGGCCGAAATGGAAAATTAACCAAACTAATCAAAAAAATTAAGGACTTGGCGAGTAATGAAAAAAAACAAGCCGGCAGTTTGATAAATGAAGTTAAAGGTGCACTTCTTCAATCAATAGCCACGAAAAAAAACAGCCTCAAGGAAGCAACTAGAACATGGTTTGATGCAACCATCCCCGGGGAAAAACCTGAAATAGGACATCTTCATCTAATCACTCATGCTATTAAAGAAATCTCTAAAACTTTTGAAAAAGTTGGCTTCGTGAGAGTTCGATACCCGGAGGTTGAATGGGACTGGTTTGCATTTGAATCCTTAAATATGCCGAAAGAGCACCCTGCAAGAGATGAATGGGAAACCTTTTTTATCGATAGACCGCCATATCCCAAATTAGGGCAAATGGTCTTAACACCCCACACTTCCTCGGGGCAGATTAGGGAAATGCGAAGGGTCAAAAAACCTCCAATTAGAATGGTAAATATTGCAAAGTGTTACAGAAGACAGTCTGATGTATCTCATGTACCTATGTTTCACCAATTTGAAGGGCTGGTAATTGATGAGGGGATATCAATTGTTCATCTCAAAGGAACCTTGGATT
>JBAUDN010000008.1:0-3505 GCA_049678105.1 Microgenomates group bacterium | reverse complement strand
ATTAAAGGAGGAGCAAGTCCTCTTTCAATTTTTTCTATTGCTTTCTCACCTATCAATGGTTTTAGTTTGCTAATTATTTGAGATAATTGTTGTTCATCTGGGATACCTAACTTATCTTGAAGTAGCTCATCGTTAATCCCTAATCCTTGAAGGCATGTAAGAGTTACTCCACAACTTCCAAAGCTTAATTGGGATGTGTATCCATGCTTTTCATCTTCAAAATTATTTTGTGCTTCTGAAGTTCTGCCTTCCTGTAGAATTCTAGCAATGAAATAAGCCATTTCAAGGCCACGTTGATGCTGTGCGTTTGCTCTGTTTTCTACCACCCCACGAATTATACCAGAAGAAAACAAGATTTGCGGGGCTGACGGGTTTTATCTAGAACCCTCCTTGTTGCTTCTAAAGACTCTCAGGGAGACATATCCCAATTATCTTCAGTGCTAAAGGGCTCTAGTTGGCTATTTTAAAAAATTTTTCTGGGTAAATTTGTGAAAATATGATAAAATGCGTGCGTGAGTGAAAGAGATCATTCACTGCCCATAGAGGAAATCTCTAGCTTTTCTTCAGCCGAGAACAATCTAACTCCAGAAAAAGGTAATTTTTTGACACTTTCGGCTCCAGTAACTTGCCAGTGGGAATTGACAAATTCATGCTCCTTTGGATGTAAACATTGTTACAATTATTGGCGCTCAGAGGATAAAACTGCAACAACTAAGATTGATGAAGATTATTTGAGAACACAGAAAAGAGCTGCAGAGCAGATTGTTAGGAATAATATATTTTCAGTTACGCTCACTGGAGGAGAACCCCTCCTGGTTCTTGAAGATATATATCCAAGCTTAGAAATTCTAGCCAAAAATGAAGTTGCGATGTCACTTAATAGCAATTTGGCTTTACTAGATAAGAAAAAGGTACAGATGTTGAAGAGTTTGAAAATAAGATCGATTCTTACTTCTTTAATGTCAGCAGATGAGAAAACCAATAACTCCTTGGCCAATAATTCTAATGCCTTTCGACTAACAGTTGAAGGGATAAAAACAGCTTTGGATGAGGGATTTTGGGTTGCAGTAAACATGGTGGTTTCTCAGGAAAACTTAGAAGACATTTACCAGACAGCGGAATTTGTAAAAAGTTTGGGAGCTACCGCGTTTTCAGCAACAAAAGCTTCAAAACCTGTAAACTGTAAAGATTTCAGAGAGCTTGCTCTTTCAGTTCCTAACTTTAGGTTAATGATGCAGGAATTATTAAGAGTGAGGGAAAATCTGGGTCTAGATGTAGACTCGCTAGAAGCATATCCAATGTGTGTTTATGACACCCAAAGTTCGCGTGATCTTATGGGTAATCGAATATGTAATGCTGGAAAAAGTTCTTGCACCATTGGGGTTGATGGGCAAATTCGCCCATGTTCTCATACCACTCAGCAGTATGGCTCAATTCATAAAGAAAACGGATTGAGAGAAGCTTGGTTAAAACTTCAACCATGGAGAACCATGGAGTTTGTGCCAAATGAGTGTGGAGATTGTAGACATATTTATTGGTGTCGTGGTGGTTGCAGGTCAGAGGCTTATGCGTATAGTGGTGATTTAAAAGCACCCGACCCATACTGTGATTTGACGCGTCCAGCCTTGGAAAAAAGTCCGCCCGAAAAGATAGAAGTAAACCCACAAGGAATCTTTGAGTTTCATAAGTCTTTGAGAACTAGAGATGAGGAGTTTGGTGGTATAATCTACCTTACGCCTGTACGGTGGGCAGCAGTTACTAAAACATTACTTGGATTTTATGAGCAAAAGAGTGAAAACACTTTTACATTAGTAGAATTGGCAGGCGCCCTAGATGTTAATGCGACATCGGTTGTGGCAACTGCTGAACATTTAATAAGAAAATCCATAGTTTCCGAAAGGAGGTAAAATTATGGATAACGAGAGTGCCACCCCTGGCATTGTTTCTTTGCTGGAGGTAGGCAACGTCAAGGTGGCTGGTTGTTACGAGTCATGTGATGCAAGCGGTTGTGACTGCTTTGATTCAGATGATTGTCACGAATCTTGCGATAGAGCACCTGATTAGTGAAACGTAATTACTAGTTGCCAATATCCAGGCATAGAAGAAATCAATAACATCTTCTATGCCTGGGATATAATTACCATGAGTAAAACACAGATTGAGGTTACTGATTTAGTAAAACAAATTTCTGCTTCTTTGGGTGGGGATGGCCTCGAATTTCTCCAGAATGCAATGGATTATGTGAATCACAAGATTAAAAGAAAAAAGTACGATAAAGATGTTGTTGAGGAAGAAAGAAAAGTTCGCTGGAAAAGAACCGCCCATCAGATACTAAAAGACGATTATGTATATGGTCAAAAAGGATGTACTGATTTGGTGATTACATTCCAGGCTTTGTGTGAAGCAAAAGGGTATAAAACGAATTTCGTAAAAGTGAAAGGTAAGGAAGGAAAACAGATTCACTCGATCGCGGAAGTTAAGTTGGGCAAGGATTGGTTTAAGGTTGATGTGGCAGGAAAAGCTGGGGTAAAAAAAGAGAAACTTCAAAAGAGTGAAGTGTTTGGTATATGGCACTTTTGGATGAGGGGAAGGGATGCTTGGGATTTAGGTTTTACCTCATTTGACTCTATATAGGGAGAAAATAATCCAGACGTCTGGAGTTTGCGGGGCTGAGGGTTTTTATCCAGAACCCTCTTTTTTGCTTCTAATGAGGCTAAAAGATGCTTATCCTAGTTATATTCAAGGCTAGCGGGGAGTAAGAAAACGATTTTATTTTGGTACGAGCATTTCCAATTGTTGTCTCACTTTTTCTTTAAAGCTAGGGATCCTGCCTTCACAAGCTTTCTTTTTCAATTGAGCATATTCTTCCGCAACGCCTTCATCTAATAAGTTAATAAAAGAGTATGCCCCAGCTTGTTGTCTTAACTCTCTTAGTTTCGTCTTTCTTGTTTCAGGATCTGATAGGTAGCAGGCACATCTATAATTGGGGTTTTTAAGGCATTGTTGTTCGTGGGGTAGGTTTTTTACCCTTACGAGTAGCGGTCTTTCTGACATTACGGGGTATTCTAGTATGGTTGTAAGTGATTGTCAAAACCTAGCGGGGCTGACGGGACTCGAACCCGCGACCTCCTGTTCGACAGACAGGCACTCTAAACCACTGAGCTACAGCCCCAAGACAGCCTCAATTATATCACATAGAAAGTAAAAGTTGTATTATAAAAAGTAAGGATGAGAATTTACAAAAACATGATTAATCTGGAACTTGCCGAACTTCTTCGTGCCGTTGCTGCTTCATATCAACTAAAAGGAGAAGAAAAAAATAGATTTAGAATGATTGCCTATCAGCGAGCAGCAGATGCTATTGAACATTTATCTTCTGAGGCCAAAGATTTGTGGGACGATGGAAAGTTGGAAGAGGTGGCAGGTGTTGGTAAAAACATAGCAGAACATTTAGATGAAATTTTCAAAACCGGTAAATCTAAACACTTTGAAAAAAATATGAAAG
>JBAUDN010000007.1:0-10714 GCA_049678105.1 Microgenomates group bacterium | reverse complement strand
CCCTTGGGTTGGAGCCTTTTTTGGAGCCCGTTCGGAGACCAAAAGAAAGACACCTAACTGACGGAATTTTAACAGAAACTATAAGGATAGTAAATAGATATTATTTTTCCTTTAGTTTTGCTCCCAAAGTAAGAACTGTCAAAAAGGTGGTAATAGGCACGGCAGCGATAAGGCCAATGCTTCCTACTAATGTTCTAACAATTTCATCGGCAATGATTTCGTAATTAATGACCTCTGAAAATGGGCGGGGATTATCAATAAAAAGTAATAAAAGGGGCATGGCCGCTCCCGTATAGACCAAAACAAGAGTATTTACCATTGAGGAAACATGGTCTTGCCCCACTTTCATGGCTCTTTTATATAGTTCACTAAATTTTAATTTACTGGCAGTTTCTTTAAGCTGTTGGACAACACTGGCCTGAGATACGGTTACATCATCCAGTATTCCTAATGCTCCAATAATAATGCCGGCAAGCAGTAACCCTTTGATGTTAACTCTACCCCCTCTGGCTACTTGTAAAAATCCAGCCTCTTCTGAAGCAAACCCAGTTAATTTTGCTGCCTCAACAAAGATGTTTGCCAAAATACCCGTAATGACAAGAGCAATGGCTGTACTTGCAATGGCGACATGTGTTTTCTTGTTAAAACCATGGGAAAGATAAAAAGTAACTGGAATAATAAATAGCGAACCGATGATAGCGATAAAGACCGGATCAGAACCACTTATTATTTGCGGAAGTATAAATTTAAAAATCACCAGGAAGGAAAAACTCATTCCAAGGAGCGAGGTGATACCCCAAATTTTTCCGACCACGATAGCAATGGCAATAAATATAATAAATAGCCACAATAAAGCATCACGGCGGACATAATCGGAAATAAAGAAAACATCATTTCCTTCGAAATCTTTGGAATGTTCAACTATTAGCTTGTCTCCCTTTTTGTATTTAACTACATTTGCAGAGGGCAGATTTCCATTTTCAACGGTAATACTTTGTCCTTCCAAAGACCCCCTGGTTACTGAAAGTTTTAACTTTTGGTATAGCTGTTTTTCTTCTCCAAATTTTATCTCTTTCTCTTCTAAAATATTTGTTACTACAGCTTCCAAACTTTCTCCCGAAGGGGAATTGTCTTGAGCAGCGGCTGGAGAGGGGAGGATGGAAGATACTAAGAGAAAGACAAGAAGCAGATAGATTGATTTTATCTTTTTCATCAGCTGTTTATTCTAACATGATGTTCTCTATTTCTTTTTTCTTTTCTTAATAAACAGCCTTGCACTGCCCACTGCGCCAATCAAAAATGCTATTGGGCAAACGAGAGTTGCAATAAGGAAGAAAGCTACATGAAAAATTTCCATTAGGCGAGACAGTGTGGCAAGGTGGCTTGTTAAAACACCGAAAGCATAAAAAACGTTGTGCAAAATCACACCGACAAAAAATCCTGTAGCAGAAGCCCCTGTTAATATTAAAAACCTTTTAAGCTTCCCTTTTACTTTTTGCTTCAGGGTTAAAAACACCAATGCGATACCCAGTAAAAAGAAGATAATTGAAAAGATAGCCATAAAAGGGAAGAGTATTTGTCTTATAAATACAGGAGTTGGAATTACAATTGCACCCACTATTACAACGAAAATTCCTACTAAGATCCAAAATATTGTTGGTATTAATGATTTTTTCACCGACCCGATTATATCATAAACTACTTTCGTCTTGGGTTATTTTTTACCTTTTGATCGAGTTTGCCTGCTGCGCTTTTTCGTAATATAAAGACGCCCGAGAAGGAGTGCTGCAAAGGTTATCACGACAATAAAGATATACTTTTCAATTCCGGAAATAATTTCAACATAGACCGCATACTTTTCCCCTACATACCAACCCAAAATACTTAATGCAAGTGCTCGCACAAACGAGCCAAGGATAGTAACGATTGCAAAACTTTTCAGAGAGTAACGTGTCATCCCACAGAAACCGGAAATTGCTACTCCTGGAATAACAGGTACAATCCGCAGGATAAAAAGAGCAACCTCATCACCATAACCGCGGGTTAATTTATTTTCAATTTTTTCTACATCTTTCCAGCTTAATCCGGTCCATTTTTTGCTTTTATCAATCATCGGTTTACCTCCAAAATAACCTAGACTATAAACAGCTAGAGATCCAAGAGTTACTCCAAAAGTGACAGGTAAGGCGATAATTAATATTCCCTGCCATGCAACCTCAATAAGGGACCCACAAACCGGCAGCAGGAAAAATCCAGCCATTGTTGGCACCAGTGGAGAAGGGATGGGGGCAATAATTTCTTCAAGCAAGACGCCCAAAAAAACACCCCTTGCGCCATATTGAACGACAATTGGTTGTATTTGAGAAATAATTTTTTCAATCATTTTAAAATTCTATTCGTCTTATTTCTATATTACTCTACCACAAGCCAAAAGACCTCAACGCCCGAGGTTTTACTTGATAAGTTATTGTAAATTGAATCAACTATATACTACTATTGATATGGGAGTAAGTTTTGAAGGGGGTGATTAAAGTGAAAGTAAAACCATTAATCATTGTCTTTTTGGTAATAGTGATTGCTGGAGCAGCTTGGTTTTTTATAAACAGGGGCGACGGTGCAGGTATAGGCAGTCTAACGCAAAAATATTCTGAAAGTAATCCATTTTCAGGAGGCCTTAAAGCCGCAGTTGAACTGGGAGTTCCCATGAAATGTTCCTATGAGGTAAATGGGGTTGAGTACAGCGGAGTTATTAAAGGCAGGCAGTACAAGGGTAAGGTCAAAATGCAGGATGGAAAAGAGGGGAACGTGCTTATGAAGGAAAACTGCATGTACACCTGGTCAGATCTGGACAGCCAAGGTATTAAATCTTGTTTTGAAGAAGATGACCTAAGTATGTGGGAACAGTCTGGGGAAACTACGTCCGAAGGGGCTGCACCTGTCGATTATACTTGTTACCCGGCTCTAGTTCCTGACAGCGAGTTTAACCTACCATCAGGAGTTAACTTTGTGGATATTGATGCCCTGATGAATTATCCAGATGTTAATTATTAATTGGGTTTAATCGATAAAATGGAATAGAAGGAGTGTAGTTCGTATAGGGATTCTTGTGTTGTCAGTATTACAATATTACAATGATACAGTAGGGTGAAATAAATGGCCAAACCATATCAGCATGCTACCTCAATTTGTATTGTTCTAAGCCTTCTTGCCTTTTTAGGAATCATTATTGGTCTTCTCGAGTCAAGCCCATTGATAATAATCATCTTTCTGTTCCCAACCGTTATTTATGAGGTATATCGAACTGAAGGAAAATCAACTAAATGGGCATCTTGGGGATTACTGGCCACTTTTATTGCTGAGATCTTTCTAATCGTCGCTAATGTAAGTTTTGATTTGGCAGCGTTTTTAGGAACATCTGAAGGGACACTTGGTGGCTATGCGGTGCCCCTGGGAGATATTAAGGTAATTGGCCCCGCCGTTATGGCAGTCTTATCATTAATCCTCTTTACTCGGACTCGGGGACGCTACACCAGGTGGCTAGCAGTTATCATTTTCATTGCTTCATTTGCCATCGTTTATTCTCTGGACTCCACAGTCTTCAGAAGACTGATGCGTCTTGGAGTTAAAGAAGGTTTGAGACAAATACGGTAAACGAGCCAACTCTTTCTCAAAGACTACTTGACCTCCTTATTCACTAATTGCTTTGCAGCATATATTTGGTGAGATGAATCCGGTAACCTCACCAATTTCCTCTTCTCCCGTCTCACATCCAAAACCCCCCGTGATATTTACAGTCCTTCCACCTTGACCAATACATTCCTCTGGTGTCATCGATTGTTCCACTACCAGCCAATCTTGTATTGTCACCTTAAGCCGGTTTTTTCCTGCTTCTAAAGTGATTGTGAAGCATCCTGAGCATTGTGTTGCCAAGACTTCTATTACAGTTGAGTTTTCCAGACCTGTTGCCTCCACTCCCATTTTCGCCGCCCTCTTTTGGTTTTCATCCAACTCCCAATCTCTTATACATGCCTCAATCTCTTCATCAAATCTGTATCCCGCCGAACCGATGCATCCGTGTTCATCTTTGTCTCCACCCACTTTTGTTTTTTCTACATCAGTTTCAACTTCTTGAACACCTCGACTTTTAATTGAAATAAACTTCAGAGTCCACAATACTCCAACCAGTAAAAACACAGAAAGGGTTAGTATAAATACTGTTTTGTTTCTCATAAAGCTATTCTACCAGAAGATTAATTTAATTTTAACGTTAGGTTGACAAAACTTTAACAAGGCGTTATAAAGGGTCACTGCCCTCACCCGCTGAGGGTTTTTTAAAGGAGAAAGAATGACACCAAGATTTGTAGAAGGAAGCTTTGCGGTATTACCCTTTTTAGAAAAGTCAATTCTGGGTAACTTGAATCTGCCCACCGGTGATTATTGTGTTAACTATGTTATCCCTGGAGAGGTCGGTCTCGGCTTTAGTGCGAGTTTACTGGCAGTAGGCAAGGACAAAGAGGACATCCTTGTCGCTCGTTTTTTAGAAAAAGATCGCCTGGGCGTGCCAACAAAAGTTGAAATTTTTCCTACTCAGGAGGTTGAACCAAATTTAGCTTATAAAGATAGCGGAATAGTGATAAGGGTAGCTCTGCTTGGAAAAAAAGGGACTGTCCTAAAAGTCGAGGATCAGTATGGCAGAAGACAAGATGGTTTTCTTGCTGTTAAAGTCTGGGATGTCCAAGAGGGTAGATTTATTGAAGTGGCCCCAAGAAAGATTGATGGGCGATGGTGGCAGCAACCCGGCCAAGTTCACCTGGAAAGACTCTATCAAGGAGGGTTACTTATAGTCCCCAGATTTAAACCTCCCACATGTGTCTATATTTTTCCTATCTCAGAAGCTATAAATTCAAAGTCAGAAGCAATCAGTCAATGTAGACTGGACTAAGTACTCTTATTGCTTAGTAGACACCCCGGGAACTTCTATCCACCTAGTGGATAAAGTTCGAACCTATTATATTTAATCTAAAAACGAGGAAACTCTTCGCCTCTGCTTAAGTTTCTATATACAGCCCCTAGCGGCTCACCACCTGCACTCTTGAGTTAAATTCCACCACTTTTTTAAATCCGTCCCTTGCATCCTCTGGAGACATATCCCCCTGTATTTCAAGCCCACCAGCTTTTACTGCAAAACCATAATACCTATCTACTAGTTCAAGAATTTCTTGTCCCACTGCCTCGGTTATTAGGAGCTTGTCTTCTTCAACAGCTTCAACAATATCCCACAATAAATGATGTAGCGACTCGCCATGTCTTCTGGCTTCCTCAACCCCCACATCATCCGGGTTCCACTGAACAACATCCTCTAGCTTCCTTCTGGCGATGTATCTTTCCAATCCCTTACCCATAAATCTCCCTTAATTAAAGATTGTGTGCATATTATACGTAAGAAGTAGGTTTGTAAAGGTTTTTATATCTCTGGCTCCCCACAGCATACAGGCTTCGAGACTGGATTGTTCAAACCTCTTCTCTGCCTCTTCCAGTCTTTTTTCCCAACCTCTTCTGTAAGTCAGTATATGTAATTTCTTGAAATCAACTCACGGTTTTTCTTCAATCAATTTTGTAGAAGTCAAAGTTTTTTAGCTCTAATTTAACCTCAAATTTATTCTCGTAGGTTTGCCTGATTTTTCCTTTTTTAAGAAAGTCAGGAACTTTGGTCTAACTAGTAAATTCGGCTTCTCTTTGCCTTTAGGTTTCAACGGTTTGGCAATCCCGTGTATTTGAAGTGTGCCTTCTCTAGTTTGGCTGTCGATCACTAAACAAATGGTGGGGTTTTCTAATATGTTCTGGTACTTCAATGAATTTGGCCTGCTGGAGATAAAGATGTTGAAATCGTCATCGATAGTATAGTTAACTGTTGCTGCCCAAGGTTTATCTTCGTAAGAAGTGGCAATAACGCAGTATTTATGACTTTTTAGCCATTTTTTGATAAAAACTCTTTTGTTCATTTTTCTAAAACTCTGCTAATCTGCGGGCCGTGGGTTTTATTATAGTGGTTTATTTCAATTTTGATAAAATCTTCCACTGTAGTTTCTTTACCATTATAGATTTCATTTTCCCACAATTCTTTTGGTAAGCTCTCATACTCTTTAATTAAGTCTCCGCTTAACTTCAAAAACTCTTGATAAACTCTACCCCAACTCCATTTTTCCCTCCGAAATACAAAGTCTTCATTGATAGAATGCTTCAAATTTTTCTGGACTTCTATCTTGTCCCCTTTTCTAAACAGTCTCAAGGTGTCAGTCTGATATTTAGCCCACCCACTTAAATGAGACAAAATATTTTTCAAGCTCCATTCGTCAAATAAAACCTCCTCCACCCTCGGTTTGGGAAAGCTATCTATCGTTTCTAGGAAATCTTTTCGAGCTTTTTCAAATTGCTTTATCAAATTCTTCATTTTTCCTCCTTTAAATACCCCACCGCGGTGAACTTGGTAACAAAACCGGCTCTTTTATAAAACTCGTTTGCATATGTTCCTTCTTCGGTAGCAAGACAATGATTTTTGTTGCCTCGCTTTTTTGATTGCTCTACGCAAAAATTGGTAGCTACTTTCCCAAAACCCTTACCCCTAACCTCTTTAAGCGAGCCAACATTTGAAATGTACCCGATCCCATTATAGTTAGTGAGAGTAGAAACAGCCACCGGCTTATCACCACTGTGTACAAGGAAATACTCAAGCCTATTTGTCTTATGATGTCTTCGCCAAACCTTCTCGGCAACCTTTAGGTAATCTCCTAATTCCCCGTAGGCGTTCTGTGGGTCTCCCTTTTGATAACAAGCGTCGAAAACCTTTAAAAACACCTTAAGTTGGCTCTCGCTCGTTATCTTCTTAACTTGACCAAAACGACTCTTGTCCACCTTTTTGCCCGGGTGGAACATCCAAGAGTCTTCAAAACTAAATTTATATTTGTTATTCTTTAAGATACCGACTAGCGATTGAAGCCTACTTGTATTTTCGAAGTAAACTGCAGGTTTTCGGCCTAACGACCTCATCGCTGTCTCAATCTTCGTAAGCTCACTTTCCAAAAGGTGCTTACTCGTTAAGGCGTGATTCCAAAAAACAGAATCATCGCCTCGGCAATAACTAACAACAGCGAACCCTAAATCGACAAACCTATCAAACATAATTGTATGTTGAAGCTGCTCGTAGTCTTGAAGAAATTTAAAGTTGTCCATAGTGATATTTTATCAAGAAGACAAAGAAATTAGGAGATTCGAAATTTGTACACTATGCTCCCTGCTACATATGAGCTTAGAGACTGGATTGTCAATAATTCTTTTTATCTCTCAAACTAAGTAGTTTTAGTTTTCAGACACAGCTTTGATTATAGCTTTTATCTCTTCCATTACCTGATCGACACTTTTCATTTCTGTTCGCCCATCAGATATGTCAATTGCTCTTACGTTATATTTTCCCTTTCCTGTAAAGCTATAGCCGCAACTTCCTTCTTCCTGAATGCTCAGAGTGATTCCTCTATCTCCCTCTTCAGTTCTGTCTACAACTAGATATTTATGATGGTTCGGAAGTTCAATCTCATTAAATTGACCCCATTTAGATTTATCATACTCCGAGCGCCACCCATAATCTCCAGTACCTTTGTCTGCAAAATTCTTTAATTCTTTAAGCGCTTTATCAAAAACATCTTGGTAAGAAGTTCCCTCAAATGTGACTTTTGCCTGCTTCTGAAGCTAGCTCCCAGGTTCCCCATTTGTTCTCTACGGACATCTTCTCTGGAGAGTCTTTGGCAAGGGTAAAGAATCAGCTAGAGGTTCTTAACAAGGTCTTAATCTCAAAACCAAAGTATGCTGTTGTGAAAGTTAGTAATGGAGAGTTTGTTCGGCTATAATTAATTTACCAATGTCTAAAAAAAGAAAAAATCTATACAGCACAATTATTTTCTTAGTAATTGTTTTTTGTTTTGTTATAGTCAAAATTTTTATAACTAATAATTCTCTCCATCCTATATCCAGAACACTTTTAAAATACTTACCAATGAATTCTAAGGCGATTGAAGTTTGCTACAGCTCCAATGGAATTAACTTTGAAAAACGGGATATTGTAGGACATTACTGGGGTGGTTCAAGTGGAATTCTCTTAAAAGATAATACAATTACTCTAGCTGGACTTGATTTTTCCGACCGTGATGGAATTAAAGATACACAAACTGGCTATAGCATCAAAGGTGTTGGTTTCTTACAAAGCCGCGATGGCTGGAATTTTTCAAAATTCAAACCCGAAATAAGCAACCTTGATAGAGATATAATAGCGTGTGGAGACCCAACTCTTATAAAACTTCCTGAAGACGGATACAGGATGTATTTTACTGATGGAAAAAATGGTTGTCACGGTGACGCCCCCCTATTGAGTGCCTATTCGCAAAATGGCCAGAGCTATTCTTTTGAAGGAAAAGTTACTGGGGCACAAGGCGTTAATTTAGAAATTGTAGATTTCACTGTTCTTTATGAAAAAAATTCCAAAAGGTATTATATTTACACCCGCACAGAAAATTTTGATAAGGCTGATGTTTTGGAATCAGTAGACGGCAGACACTTTACTAGAAGATTTAGAATACAAATACCTTTTAGTTTCCAATTTTCAATAATTAATGAAGGAGATTATTATTCTGCATATGGAGGCCACATTCCTGCCGACAATAAACCAGATTCCAATTTAAGATACCCTGTAAAGGCTATTTCAACAGACGGAATAAATTGGGAACGAACTCAAGACCAGCCAATGGGCCCTTGGCTGGGAAACACAACATACTGTAATACTTATGCCGTCGTTAAATTATCCAACGGATATTATTTTTATTAAAATTGAGATGTTAAAAAACCACAACCATTCCATTTTTTTTAAACCCTATTCCTAGGATTAGAGTAAGTAGCAACTGGCTCCCCTTGGCATACAAGCTTCGTAATTATTTTATAACAAATGATTACAAAATGGTCTTAACTACAAAAATTTCTGGTTTAGACAAAAATTATCTGCCGGAAAGGTTGATTGCATACTCTCTATAACACTCATTCCTGGTCATCTTGTCGCTTACCTTTTCGCAAAGAGAAAGGTCTGGGAAAATATGGGCTGAGTAGCTACTGTAACAATTATCCCGAAAGTATACGTCGTCTATTTTTTCGCATATGGAAGTGTCCCTGGCAGTTAAAGCTCGGTCACGTAGGCAGTCAGCTTTACCCTTAGATCTAGTAGTTTCGCAAAAAGAAAGAGGCTGTTTAAAGAATGACAGGCAATGTTCATTTCCTTGGCAAAAAGAGGCATCACCCGCCTTTAGTGCCCAGCAAGTGTTTCTAAAAGCCATATCTCCGCCGGCACTTTTACTTAATTTCTCACAGTATTGGGCTTTAATTTCATTAGACCTCTCTTGCCAATAAAGTCTATGCACAAAGGAAAAGTAACATTTTTCCCAATCATCAAGTTCGTCGCAATAATTAATATCTCCAAGTGTAAAACTTAATTCGTAGTAACAAATTTCCTTAGGATCTTGATCTTTGATTTTCCGGCAGAAAGAAATATCTTTATCAGCTAAGGCAAAACAAATATTTTTTTCTTCTTCTGATTCTACCTTCTGGCAAAAACTGCTATCAGCGTTAACCTCCGCCAAACAAGAATAAACATCTTCAGCTTGTGAAATCTTTTGACAAACCTTGCTGGCAGGATTATTAGGAACCGTTCCTGTAAATTGGTTCTTGTTCCCAAATAAAAATCGAGGGAGAAAAACAATAGCTGAAGCTAAAAGGAAGAGACCTATTACAATAATTAAAGTTTTTTTATTTAAAATACTGCTTCTCATTAAATTAAACTCTATACTTTCCTATCATACTCAATTTGGAGGATTTAACAAAGTTCGAGAAACATCTTGTTTTTTTTATGATCTTCAAATGCTCCCTAATATATATAAATACAGAAACTATTTCATTAAGCACTATACAGAAGTACCAAGTCCGCTTCTAATCCTTCACCTAGAATATCAGCATAATTTTCTTTCCGCATAAAGCACGAGGTCTCATCGTGGATGCATACCACGAAGTGAATGGTGCTGTGGGGACGATTTTCGAATCAATAAGCTAATTGAGAATATGCAATATCCAGAAATTGTCCTCCAACAAACACAGCAACTACTAAATCTCTAAACATCTTTTTTCTTACATATTAAACGGGAACATACTCACTATATTTATGAACGGAGGGTTCCTTTTGTTTAACTTGTCTGACTCTTTCTTGTGGAGTTTTATCTAGTCCGGCCTTGTGCATTATTGCGGTACCGTGTAGAAAAACCATTATTTTCATAATTGAAGCATACCAAGGTTCGAAGGTCACCAAATGGGGTGTATAAAAATGAGGCTAAAAAGTAATTTGCTCGAAGGGCGTAACTTTAATATAACCAAGCAATTTAGCCAGATAATTCAAATCTTTCAGGATTTTAAGTTAGTTCAACAAATTAGAGAGGAAGTTAAAATTTTACAAAGCCAAGCCACTATTAACTGAAAAGAGAAGCGATTAATTCCTTAATTTAGTTTAACAATGTAAAAGTTAAGAAGGCTTGCAAAACTTACCCATAAAAGATAAGGGACTAGTAGATAAGCTGAAATTTTTGATATGGGAAAAAACTTGATGATGGTTAACACTATAAAGAGCAAAAGA
>JBAUDN010000006.1:0-2795 GCA_049678105.1 Microgenomates group bacterium | reverse complement strand
GTCTATCTTAGTCCCCTCTACGCAATTCCGAACAACAAGTCCCTCAAATCCCCTATCATGAACTAAAATATTGCTGCCTTCACCTATAACTAAAAACTCAATACCGAATTTCCTTGCAGCCCTTACTGCTTCAATTAATTCCTTTTCTTTTTCAACAAAGATAAAAAGCCTAGCAGGTCCGCCAATTTTTACCGTCGTATAACTACCCATTGGCTCATTTTCTTTTACTTTTTTACCAAGAGTTTTTTTAAGCAGATTAAACTTGTCCATATTAATTTCTTTTAACAAATCCTAAAGATTTTCAAAAATATCCCGTGCCCATCTGTAACTTGCCCCTGCTCCCATAACTACAATAACATCACCCCGTCTCGCCGACTTTTTTATTAACTTTACGATTTTACCTAAATTATCTAAAAATCTAATCTTCTCGTGCTCTGCCACGTCCACGATTGATTGTCCTGTCACTCCAAATGTTTTGCTGTCCCTTGCCTTAAAAATAGGACCAATAATCACTCTGTCTGCATAGTCAAAAGCATGTTTATATTTCTTCAATAGGACTTTTGTCCTTGAATACGAATGAGGTTCAACAATAACCCAAATTCTTTGTTTGGGAAATTGCTGACGTAAAGCTTTAATGGTCACAGATACTGCCGTGGGGTGATGTGCATAGTCATCATAGACCTTAATGTTATCCTTTGTTCCTACAAGCTCCAGGCGCCTTCCTATTCCTGAATAAGAAGAAAGAGACTTCTTAATTAACGCTGTGTCTATTCCATGAAGTTTACCCAAAATAATAACCCCCAAGGCATTTGCAACATTATAATCACCTGGAACACATAGACTAAATTCATGATTCAATTTCAGGTCTTTCGATACTACTTGAAAAACGGTTGAATCTTTATTTCTTTTTATAATCTTTCCGCCCACGGATACTGGAGTAGAAATGAGTGGCTTGCTGCTTATGCTATAACCAACTATATTTATTGAATTTAGAAAAGAATCTCCCAACATCTTGAAAAGTTTTTTTACACCAGGGGAATCACAATTTACAATTAATGTCTTTGCTCCAATAAGTTTGTGAACAAACTTTTCAAAACTTTGGAAAACATGTTTTTCAGATTTGAAAAAATCAGGATGGTCAAGCTCAATATTGTTGAGAATAATAATATCTGGTCGATAATTCAAAAAGTTGTCAAAAAACTCATCGGCCTCGGTTATAAATATTTCACTTTTTCCAAACCGATAATTAGTTTCCCATTTCTTAATAGTGGCGCCAATTACTACACTCGGGTCTTTGTTTGCTTTTTCAAAAAGCAGTGCCGTCATAGCCGTAGTTGTAGATTTTCCGTGAGTACCGGCAATACAAACTACTTCTTTATTTTTATGTAGGTACTTGCCCAGAAACTCTTGCCACGTCATAAGTTCTTTCAATTTTTTGCCAGTAACAAACTCGGGGTGCTTATTGCTCTGGAAAAATGCAGCAGGAGTAACTGCCAAAATATCAACACTTTCTAGATGTTTTGAGTCATGTCCAACAAAAACAGGTATCTTTTGTTTTTTAACTTTGTTTAAATAGGGTGTGGACTCTACCAAATCACAACCGCTTACCATGTAGCCTTGGCAATGTGCAATCAAGGCCGCAGCAGACATTCCGCTTCCCCCTATTCCCATAAAGTGAATGTGTTTCCTTTTTTTAATCATTATTTTCTTTCTATCTTTTTTACTCCACCCCTTAAGGCAATTTTTACTGCCTTGTGATCCGACCAAGGATACTCTATTCCATTGTATGCCATACTTTTTTCGTGTCCTTTCCCATAAATAACTACTATATCTTCCTTTTTTGCCAGTTTTTGAATAGCAAATGCAATTGCCTCACCTCTCTCAGGAACACGAACGAAAAAGTTCTTGTTTCTGTTCTGTATATTGCTTGGGTCTTTAGATGAAAATTCTATAGCTCTCTCGGCAATTGCTGTTTTTGCCATCTCATCAAGAATATGATTTATTTTTTCACTTCTTGGATCCTCCGCCGTAAAAACAGAGATGTCCGCAAGCCTTGAAGAAATTCTTGGCATTATAGACCTTTTCTCTATATCTCTTTCCCCCGCACATCCAAAAACTGCTATTAACCTGGTACCCTTCTTTTTAGAATCTTTTAATGCCTGTAAAGCATTTTTGAGGGCATTTGGCGTATGGGCAAAATCAACGAAAATCTTAACCCCCTTATTATTCTTTATTTCTTCCATTCTCCCTGGAATTTTAGGGAAAGTTCTAATTGCTTTAATAGCTTTTAAATCCTTAATACCCAGCTCCTGTGCAACAACCACAGATGCGGCGGCATTAAGTTTGTTATATTGCTCTGGAAACCTTTTATCAACGACTTTTTTAATATTTCCCTTTAATGTCTTGCTACTATAAGAGAGCAATTTCGTTTTGGGATCTAATAATTTTTTAATCCTTTTGTAAGAAAGATCCTCCTTATTAAGAATGGCTGTTTTTGATTTTTTAAACAAGATTGCTTTGGTCTTGAGATACCTGGCATATGTCTTATGGTAATCAATGTGTTCATGAGTTATGTTGGTCAGGACTGCTATAGCAAAATCTATCCCAGCAACTCTTTCTTGGTCCAAACCATGTGAAGTAACTTCCAAAACAGCATATTCACAGTTCTTTTTAACCATTTCCGATAAAAATTTTTGCAATTGGATAGGTTCAGGATTGGTAACATGAAGCCCTGTATCGTATTCCAGTCTCCCAACTTTTGCACTCACAGTAGAAACAAGTCCTGTTTTCTTTCC
>JBAUDN010000005.1:0-4164 GCA_049678105.1 Microgenomates group bacterium | reverse complement strand
ACTCGCTGAGCATATAGGGGTTGAAGAAAGCGAGCTGAGCAAGAAAGACTCCTTTGCTGATGATCTTCATATGTCAGCGGCAGATTTTACGGATTTTATAGAAAAGCTATCCGGAGCGGGCTTTAACACTTCTTCGCTTGATCTTAGTAAAACTGAAACCGTTGGGGAATTAATTGAAGAAATCATATCAGAGGAGGAGTTGGAATGAGCAAAGACGAACTGGAAAAGCTATTTAAAGACCAGGAACTATTAAAGCAAGCCCTGACTCACAAATCTTGGGTTAATGAAAATAGAAATCAAAGAGAAAGCAACGAACGGCTTGAATTTTTGGGAGATGCAGTTTTGGAATATATAGTATCCAAAGAAATTTATTCTATTTTCCCCAAAAAAGAAGAAGGTTATCTGACAACCTTAAGGGCCAACCTGGTTAATACGGGGAATCTTGCTAAAGCAGCCAAAAAGTTAGATCTTGGCGACAAAATTTATCTTTCCCGCGGAGAAGAGGAAAGCGGCGGTAAAAAAAATACATCGCTCTTAGCAGATACCATGGAGGCTATAATCGGGGCGCTTTTCTTAGACCAAGGAATGGACGCCGCATATAAGTTTATAAAAGCACATCTCCTCTCTGAAATTCCAGAAAAAATCTCCAAACCCCTGAAAGATGCCAAAAGCAGACTGCAAGAATATATCCAAGCAGAGGGTCTTAACGCACCGAAATATAAAGTTGTAAAGGAAACCGGACCGGACCATAAAAAAGAATTTGTTATTGAAGTGATTGCCGATGGCAAATCATTGGGGAAAGGAATAGGGAAAAGTAAGGGTAGTGCCACACAGGCTGCTGCCAAAGAGGCGCTTGAGCATCTTGTAATTCGAGAGGAATAAGTTTAAAATCGGACGTTATGGTAAAAATCAGACTTGCACGAGGAGGAGTTAAAAATAACCCCTTTTACAGAATCGTTGTAATTGACGAAAAAAGAAAAAGGGGAGGAAAACCACTTGAAATTGTAGGTTTCTGGCACCCAGCAAAAGATATTATAAAAATTGACAAAAAGAAGATAAAAGACTGGGTTGGCAAAGGGGCTCAAGTAACCCAGGCCGTTAAAAAATTGCTTGAGAAAAAATAAATGCGCGAGCTACTGGAATTTTTAGTTAAAGGAATAACAGGAAGTAATGATTTTGCAATTGAAGAAAATCAGGATGAAGACCGCAGCGATTTTTCCATTCAAGTTGATCCTGGTATTTTTGGGATGGTAATTGGAAAAAATGGAAAGACAATCAGAGCAATCAGAAACCTTCTTAAAGTAAGAGCCATTCTTGAAAAAAGAGGTGTAAATATCTCAGTGGTGGAAAAAGAGTAAGTTACCTACGCTTCAATTTAAAAGCTGAATGGATCGGTCCTCGCTGACGGTGTCATTGGTGAAATTTCAATGAAAACCGGCTGCTGAAGCCCTGAAAGTTGAGTAATAAGACTCAATTCTTCCGCTGACAATTCACGAACTGCCTCCGACATTGGAGGAAGCTTTGTGGGAAACGGCACCCAAAATGTAACCAAGTCAACTGAAGCTCTAATTGCCCCCGCTGCCTGAGTTATATTTATTTTGTCAGTCACAGAGAGTGGAGCAAAATCTCTGGTCGAAATAAGGTAGTCCATTACTTGCCCAAGCTCTCCCTCTATCTCGAACGAGATTATTGCTTTTGAAAGCCCTTCTTTATCTTTTACTTCATTACCCACCTTGAGATCGTTTAAGGTTACTAGTTCTGTCTCTGCCATACTCTTCAACTGGGCTATAACGGTGAGTACGGGGTTCTTCTCCGGCATCGCTATACTAGACACATCTGCATAAGATAATACATTCCCTTCTATCTGCTGCAAGACTTGTTGTTTTTGAGTAAAAACTCTCTCATTTTTCTCGGCAACCTGAAGTTCTTTTCTTTGAGAATTTATCCTGGAAATACCTATCCTAAAGACCACAACGGACAATATTATCACCAGAACCAATATTAAAATCGGTACTAGAAGCGCTTTTGCACCCGACGGCAAAAAACTTTTTTTTGATGGGCTTAGTAGGATTGCCATTTCTTAAAATCTACTTAGATAAGTCTAAACTCAGTATATAGCCGACATTTCGATTAAATCCAAACGAGGATAGTTTCACCTCCTTATAATAATCATCAGTAATCAGCATTGCCAGGATTTGAGTTAAGCCGGAGGAAGTTCCGGCGACTAGTGACAGCTCAGTTTTAGCTGTTGAAATTTGCACTTCTCTAATAACAACTCCTTCGGGTAGATTTGTAAAAAATGAGCTTAAATTTTCAACGCCCTCGACGGATGTTTCCTTACCTAAAACCTTCTTGGCGTTTTCAATTCGGTTCTTTACCAAAACAAATCTTTGTTCCGTCTGCTCAAGAGATTTTATAGATGTTTTTAATTGCTCTTGACGAGAAGTGGAGCTCCTTATTTGAAAAGAAGTCAAGATAACAAAAACAATCAAAGTAATAGCTGAAATGATAAGGAAAACCAAGCCAATAATATTAAGCCTTTTAAGAATGTTAGACACTTTCGCAACTGCACTTTTAGGCGAAAGGTCTGTTGGTAGAAGATTAATGGCAGGCATGTTTTATTCTCCTCTCAACGCCAGACCCACAGCTATTGAATACAAAGGCGCATATGGAGCAAGTTTCTTGTTTGTTTCTTGATCCAAAGCTACTTTTGTAAATGAATTACCAACCACTACCTCAAGGCCCAATGCCTTTGATAAAGCAGATACTGCCTCGGGGAGTCCTGCTGTTCCGCCGGAAAGAACTACAGAACGTGGAGCTTCACCTTTCTCTTCTGACTGATAAAAGTGAATTGCTTTTTTCATCTCATCTGCAACCAATCTGAAAACAGGGTCTAGTGCTCCTTTTACCTTTCCTTCAAGTTGGCTTCCGGAAAGCCCGTAGGTCCTTTTGTATTGTTCCGCCTGTTGCTGCTCAACTCCCAAAGATTGTGCTACGGCTCTAGTAAAAGCCTCGCCGGCTGTTGGAATGGAGCGGGAGAAGGCTAACCGGCCGTTCTTGGCAATTGCGATATCAGTGGACCTTGCACCAAAATCAATAAGTAAAACTGTTTGATCTACTGGTGCCAGTGAGCGGACCAGAGACATCAATTCCGTTTCAACACCAACCACAGTAAGTCCTGCCGTTTGTGCCACCTTAACATACTTTTCAACTAATACTCTTGGGGCTGCCACCAGTAAGACTGAAACTTCCGGGGGAGAAGCATTTTCCCTTCTTTCCAATATTTGATGCTGAATTATGGCCTCTTTAACTGGGATAGGAATATACTGCTCAGCCTCCCATTTGACAGCTGAAGCTATCTCTTGATCAGTCAAAAGTGGAAATTTAATTGTTCTTGTAAAAACTTGAGGTTCCGGCAGGGCAATTGAAACCTTTTTTGAGGAGACATTGGATTCTTTAAAAAGCTTTTTTATCACTTCGGATAAAGTAGCAAGCTCCTTATCATCCTTTATATGTTCTACCGAGTTGCCTGAATAGCCAACCACTCCGGAGCTTCTTAACTTCCAACTCGCTCCTTCCTTGCCAAGCTCTACTATCTTAATTGTCTTTGAACCAATATCCAAACCTACACTCATTTGACTATTCCTCCCGGGCTAAACAAAACAGCATCAAAAATGGGCGGCAACTCCCCAAAAGTTTGGAAAACTTCAATTCTTCGATTTGCTTCCCCAGCCATGCCCATTGATTTAATCTTTAATCCTTGGGAAGGCAAATCATTCCCGGAAGCAGTAACATCTAAGCCAATCTTGTGGGCAATATCAGTGTTATAAAAGATGCGAATCTTGGCAAACTGCAGGCCATTCTGATTATTGTAAGATGAGGCAGGAACACCCAGAGAAGCAAGATCAAAAGACTTTTGGAATTGAAAATCAGTTTCATCAATTGTACAAGTTCCTTCATCAGGTGCTTCAAAGCTGTTGCTAGAACGCCTGCTTGCATTGGGATCTGCAGTATCGCGAACAATCTTTACCGTCGAATAATCACCTGGTGTTTCCGCATAAAAAATACTCATCTCTGTTGCCGGAGTTGTATCGGAATCCGAGGCTGTCCCAGGTTCTCCCCAGCAAATTTTCATCTGACTACCTGTAAAACATTCGTTAGTAT
>JBAUDN010000004.1:0-1595 GCA_049678105.1 Microgenomates group bacterium | reverse complement strand
ATTACTTCTTTTTTATTCAGATAGCAAAGAACGTCAATACAGAGAACTACATTAAATGAAGCATCTTCATATGGTATCTTGCAAACATTTCCCTTTTTAATCCATTTTTTTACAGGCGAAAACTCTAAACAATATGCAGACACCTCAGTACCCCGTGCCTTAAAACCTAGATTTCTCAATGCGAGAATTATCCCGCCCATTCCACAACCGACATCTAAAAAGCACCAATCCGGATCGGGTGCTATTACTTTTATGAGTTTTTGTACGATATCCTGCCCTTCTTTTTCGAATCTAGTCAAATAGTCATCATATCCACCCGTTGTGTAGTAGTTATTGTCAAATTTGTCGAAATAGGGTGCTTTGTTGCTACTTTTTTTCATATTGTAAAAGAGGAATTTCTTCAAACCACTTATCTTTCCAACCGTATCCTATTTCAAGGAAATCCATTTTTTTCATTCCGAGACTTATCGCATCTTCAATTTCCAGAAGATTTACATAGTTACCAATTCCGGGAAAATTTTTAATGTCGTAACCACATTTAAGGGGGTAGTAACAACCATTAAATGTGGCAATTAAATCAACGGCGGCGACTTTATTGTCAATGACAACAGTTAGCATCCTTGTTTGGTAGCTTTCACCGGTATTGCCCAGATCAATAACGCGGCGGAAGGTTTCTATCCGTCTTGGATCCTCCCAGTCAGTATCTTCGCCCTTTTCTTCAAACCGAGTTATGTTTAAGTCAATCAGGGTGTCAAAATCATCAAATCTGTTAAATATGACTTTGGGATTTTGAGATTCAATTATCCTTCTATCTCTTTTCAAGTTATATCTTTTTTTCTTTTTCAGGGTTGACAGGTAATCATCAATGGAGCCGATGTTGTCAAGGCTGAGAATGTATTTCGGATCATCTGGCGTTAATTTGATTACTTCTTTTGCCCATGATGACAGCTCAGTGCTAATGGCATTGAGAATAACGGGTGAGGGACAGATTGCTAACAATATTGGTATCATAAGCTCGTCCTTCACAAAAAACTTATTTTCTTCTTGCCATGTACTACCAAACCAAGTGTATTGCTTGTTATCTTCTTCGTACCACAAAGGCAACAAAGCAATGTTCTCCAGACTATTTTTTAAGGTAAGAAAGTAGGGCGTGCGATTATATCCTTCAAGAAAAGCTAATCTGAAATCCCAAGTATCAAAGAGAGTCAAATTGGGACTAAACTCTTCCCAAAGTTTCTTGCAATCATAAATTGGCGATACCACTTCTACTTGCAGATTTTTTAAAAGTAGTGAATGTCCATTGCTATTGTAGTAGTGCTGTTGTTTTTTAGATAGAAGTTTTTGAAAATAATACGGGTAAAAAAGGGATGGCTCATTTTGAGCCATAAAAAAAGAACCTGTTTTTGCAAAGTTCACAATTTGTGGAGGAGACTTTTTCCCTTCTTCTACCTCTGGCAAAGAGTTGTTTTTGGGTTTCATTCTGTATCCTCAAAACGAGGACAAAACAAACAACCTAAATTTTCAATTTACAGAACTTGTGCGGATAATCTTTGTAAGTTTGCGGTTTAATCCCAAGATATACATGAGCTCTGTAT
>JBAUDN010000003.1:0-2908 GCA_049678105.1 Microgenomates group bacterium | reverse complement strand
GGTGGGCAAGAGAAAACGGAATAGTCACCAATACAAGAGGTTCGGCTGCAGGTTCTTTGGTTTCCTACGCAATGGGGATTACTAATGTAAATCCATTAATATATGATCTTCCTTTTGAGCGATTTCTAACACCTTGGCGCCCCTCTCCTCCTGATATTGACTTTGACATAGCAGACAATAGAAGAGAAGAAATTATTAATTATATGGGGGAAAAATACGGGCATGACAAAGTTGCCCAAATTTGCACTTTTGGAAGAATGATGGCCAGGGCAGCAGTTAGAGATATGGCCAGAGTCTTAGGTTATCCGTATGCCACCGGAGACAGGATTGCTAAGCTGATTCCTTTTGGTTCGCAAGGGTTCCCGATGAGTATTGATAAAGCTTTAAGAATTTCTCCAGAATTAAAAGATTTATATGATAATGATGAGGACGCAAAGAGAGTAATTGATTTAGCAAAGCAGATTGAAGGAAATGCCCGTCATCTATCGGTTCACGCAGCTGGTTTGGTAATTGCTCCTGAAGAAATTACAAATTTCAGCCCAATTCAGCTCGACCCCGAAGGTAAAAGAATTATCACCCAATATGATATGAGCGCCCTAGACCCCAACGTTTCTCCAGAAGCGGTGGGTTTACTAAAATTTGATCTTCTGGGCCTAAGGAATTTATCTATACTGGGTTCCGCAATACAGATTGTTAAAGAAACTCGCGGGTTAGAAATAGATCTTCAAAATATTCCGCTTGATGACAAAAAAACTTTTGATATGCTTTCTCGCGGCGATACGATGGGAGTTTTCCAGCTATCAGGATCGGGTATGACCAGGTATCTCAAAGAGCTTAAACCCACAAAAGTGGAGGATTTAATGGCCATGGTTGCGCTCTACCGACCTGGACCTTTGGCACAGATACCCAAGTATATTGAGCGTAAAAATAATCCTCAGAAAATTGAATACTTTGATCCCAGAATGAAAGAATATTTAGGGAAATCATATGGTCTCTTGGTCTATCAAGATGATGTTTTAACAACGGCCATAAATATAGCGGGCTATACATGGGAAGAAGCGGATAAATTCAGAAAAGCTGTAGGGAAGAAGATTCCGAAGGAAATGGAGAGACAAAAAAAGAAGTTTATAGAAGGGGCAGTCAAGAATAGTATGACTCTGAAAAAGGCAGAAGAGCTTTTTAAGCTTATTGAGCCTTTCTCCGGATACGGTTTTAATAAATCTCACGCAACCTCATACGGAATGGTTGCCTATGAAACTGCCTATTTGAAGGCAAACTATCTTGTTGAGTTTATGTGCGCACTGCTTACGGCCGAATCCAATGACCCCGATAAAATTTCTGCCGCAGTCCATGAATGTAGAAGAATGGGTGTTAAAGTTTTACCGCCCGACATAAACGAGAGTGAAGTTGGGTTTAAAATAACTGACGATAAAGACTCTTTAACCAGAAAGGCAATTCGCTTTGGTTTAAGTGCCATTAAGAATGTAGGCAAAGCTGCAATTGAGGCTATTCTGGATGCAAGAAGCGAGGGCGAATTTTTATCATTTGCCGACTTCTTAAGCAGGGTTGATTCAAGAAGAGTTAATAAAAGAGTTTTGGAAAGCTTAATTAAAGTGGGAGCCATGGGCGAATATGGTAAACGGGCGGCTCTCCTAAGTTCTATAGATGAAATTAGAAGCAAAGTAGCGAGACCTAAAAAAACAGAGGGCCAACAAGGACTTTTTTCTCAGGAAGAAATTACAAAAAGTATGAAGGTGCAAGTCTCAAAAATAGCTAAGGAAGTTGCAGAATTTGCGGATGAAGAGCTGCAAAGTTTGGAGCGGCAATTACTTGGTTTTTCTCTCTCTGCCAGGCCCTTGGGCGAGTTAATCGGACCATTAGAGCACAAAGCTACTCATAAAATCTTTGAAATTTCTCCTTATGAAACCATTGGCGAAACAGTAAAGCTGGCGGCAGTTGTTTCAGAGGTAAGAATCGTTGTCACCAGACGTTCGGGTCAAGAAATGGCATTTGTGAGAGTTGAAGATGATACCGGTTCTTTGGAATTAATAGTTTTCCCCAGGATTTTTAAGCAAACCAGGCAATACTGGGTAGATAACAAACCCTTAGTAGTATCGGGTAAAGTTGATAGCAGGGAAGAATCTGCTACATTAATAGTTGAAGCTATAGAAACAAGCGAAGGGGTCCAAGAGAGGCAGAAAAATGTTTATATTAAAGTGCCAAAAAGAGCATCAGCAAATGAGCTGACACAGCTTAAAAAGCTACTTGTTAAACACCCTGGGGACCAAAATGTCATTTTGATGTTTGAAGGCAACAAAAAAGATAAAGTAAAACTCCCCTTTAAAATATCCTGGAGTGAGAGACTGGCTCGGTTAATCACAGAGGTTCTTGAAGCTGAAGTGTCCTCTGGTGTACAATGATGCTTGCCCCGAGAATATGGGGCGCTTTGTTGTTTTAATAAAATGGCGTTGAAAGTTAAACATAATGATGATATTGAATTTGGTGTAGGTGATACCATCCGAGTTGTTACAAAAATAAAAGAAGGTGACAAGACCCACCAACAAGCTTTTGAGGGATTGGTTATTGGAATAAAAGGCAGAGATAACTCAAAAACCTTTACCGTCCGGAGAATTGGTGTACAGCAAATTGGAATTGAACGAATTTTCCCATTAGCTTCCCCTTCTATTGAAAAAATTGAGATTGTAAGAAAAGGATTGAGAGGCGTTAGAAGAGCAAAACTATATTACACCAGGTTCAAATCCAAAAGAGAAATAGAGCAAATATATACAAGGGCCAGTAAAAGAGAGAAAACCAAAGCCTCGAAAGCGAAGAAAAGGGTCTTCAAAAAGAAGTAAATGAGTTCTCTTGTAGTTAAAAAACTGAAAGTTGGGCAACTACAGACCAACTG
>JBAUDN010000002.1:0-2226 GCA_049678105.1 Microgenomates group bacterium | reverse complement strand
TAGAGATAAATATAAGAGTTTTTTTATCCTCAAATATTCAAAAAGCTTGACTGTCCCAATACCTACTAAAATCGAAAAAACAGCAAAGAGTGACATCACTCTTCCTGGTTGGAACCAGTTCCAGGTAATAATGGCAGGCACAGGAGATAGTAACAGTAAAGCAAGGAATTCTTTGTGTTTTTTAATATTTCGCGTTATGTAAATCAATCCAATAATCCAGGGAATAAATTCAAATGGATGAAATATAGAATTCCCAACCAGGATCGTTGAGGGTTCCTGTGGCTCTCTAAGAAAGAGGTTGTGCGGCGAAAAGTAGGCAAAATACCTACCAACCAGTTCCCAAATAAAATAGAAAAACTGATTATGAAGTAAAAAATCTGCCAAACTAGAAACTGAATGTTTTTCGATCAGAAACTGGAGAACCTGAGTTCTGGGCCAAAGAATAAAGATATTTGTTGATCCGGCTCTTGCAAGCGCCTGACCAGTAAAAACAAGGACCACGAAGGCGAATAGAAACAGGATCAATATTGATAAAGAAACTTTCAAAACTTTCTTCGAATATTGCCTCAAATTCCCTGCATTAAGAACAACCAGGACGCCCAAAAATAATGGAATAAGAAGTTTGTTGGCATTGTACGTATACATGGACAACAAAAACGAAAGAATTGAAAAGGGTAAAAGTTTGTGTCTTTTTTGGGAGTAAAGAAATAGTAGAAGACCCAGCAGAAGAAAGAAGTTGGCAGTATTAGCCTCTTGATAAATCCTTGATAAATGAACGGCCCATGGCTCAATGGCAAAAACAAAAGAAGAAATCAAAGCAATTCGTTCATCTCTAAAAATCTGTCTTGCGAGTAAAAAAATAAGAACAATTGTCAGTGTTCCCATCAGGGCGGAAGGGAGCCTTACGCCAAACTCGTTAAGGCCAAAAATCTTAATAGAAGGGATCATTAAATAAAGAGGGAGGGTTGATTTGTATTCATCAAAGGAGCGGGTAAAAATAGGCAAAACCTTACCATACTCATCTTTCAAAGTTTTTGAAATAGAATAAGCATTATAGCCAAGAGCAGCCTCGTCCCAATTTAAAGAAGGGGGAGATTCTGAAAGGTTATAAATCCTCAGAAATCCGCCAAGAAAAACTATTAAAACTAAGATTAAATAAGTAATTCTTTTCATTAAAACGTTGTTTTTACAAACCAGAGTTCGTCGCCAATAAATTTATTTTCCTGTTTTACACTTTTTATCCGTTTGAAGATCTCCCCATCAATAACGTTTGTTATTTCTTCAAAGTCTTTATTTTCTCCAACAAATTCTCCCGCCATGCCAATCCAAAATTCATTCGGCATTCTGGGTGATTCAAAGTACTTAAAAGATTTAAATTCCACATTTCCGACTTTTTCTACTCTCCGAATCCCTGCAGAAGTTATTACCCCTAACTTTCTCTGCTCCTGATAAAAAGTGGGGTCAACCTTTTCATAAAAGAGGAAATAATTAACTGGTTCTCCCAGTCTGTCAGTAACAATTACTTTATTTTCCTCCAAGTCTCTGGCAGTTAATGTATCCCAAATTTGATACTGCCTTAAATCCTGTTCGTTAAACCACGAAAATTTATGAAACCAAAGCAGGTCGAGAAAGCTTGCATAACTAAAAAACAACAAAGCGGTAATCAACAAAATGGCAACCTTAAAATATGAGGGTTTTAAAATCTTCTTGAGACGGAATACAAATACCGTCTCGGAGAAAGCAACTAGAGGCAAAGCAATCCCTAAAGCCTTTTCTTTAAAGAAGATAACTGACAGCAAGATTCCAAAGGCAAAAGCAGAAAGTGCGGGATTTTTCTTTTTTAAAAGCAATATTAACCCAATAAAAATAACAGGTATTTCCCAGAAGAAAAATTTAGGCAATGCTACAGAATCTATCCTTTCTTTTGCCAGAATTGTCTGAGACTGGAATGATGAGGTCAACAACTCAAAGTTGAAAGGTCTAATTATCGATTTAAAAAGTTCTCTTACACCATAAAATAATTTGTTGTGAGCAATTCTATTAAAATTAAATTTCTCGGTTATTAAGGGCGACGATAAAGATTGGCCGAAAGAAAGCTTTTTGTCTATTAAATGCGTATACGAACTTGGAAGAATATCTTTAATTACCGTCTCTCTGACTAAGAACTTTAATAATTCTTGGTTAAGCCTCAAAAATATTGCTGCTGATAAAAATATTGCTAAAATA
>JBAUDN010000001.1:0-2315 GCA_049678105.1 Microgenomates group bacterium | reverse complement strand
TGAAGCGGATTTTTTACTGGATTGTTTTTAGGAAAGCAGTAAAAGCCTCTGTAAAAATAATAGTTCCGAGCAAGGTAGTTAAAAAGCAAATTGCTGATTATTACCAGCTGCCGGCTGATAAGTTTGTTGTTACTTATGAAGGGTTGGATGAAAAGGTTGTTCCAAAAGGCAAAAGTAATAAAGTATTAAAGAAATACAAGATTAGCTCGCCTTATTTTGTTTATGCAGGCAATGCTTATCCTCACAAGAATTTGGAAAGAGCAATCGAGGCTGTTGTCTTTCTAAATAAAAAACACAAAAGAAAGATTCTTTTTGCCATTGCATCGGCCAGAAGCGTATTTCTTAAAAGACTTAGAAATATGATCTCCGATTTAAATGCACAAAGATATGTAAAGTTGTTGGGATTTGTGCCCGATGAGGATTTGGGAGCGCTATTTGGAAAGTCTGTTGGATTTTTATTCCCTTCGCTTTCCGAAGGATTCGGTCTACCGGGCCTGGAAGCGATTGCTGCCGGAACTATTGTTTTGGCATCCGATATTCCTGTTTTTAAAGAAGTATATAAAGATAATATTTTATATTTTAACCCTTACGACTTTTCTTCCATAGAGAAAGTGATGGAAAACGCGATTAATATGAGCAAAGAAGAGCGGGAAAGACTGATAGAAAAATCCCAGAAGTTTATTAAAAGGTATTCTTGGGCTAAAATGGCAAGACAAACCTTTAAGATATATGAAGACAGCGCTTCTATACGACAGAGTAAATAAATGGGGAGGAGCAGAGAGAGTACTTCTTGCTCTCCATGAGATTTTTCCAGAAGCGCCATTATTTACTGCTGTTTATTCTCCCAAAAAAGCGAAGTGGGCAAGAGTTTTTCCAGAGGTAATTCCTACTTTTTTGCAAAAAATTCCATTCTTGCAGGATAAACATGAGTTTTTGGGAACTTTTACCCCGATTGCTTTTGAGACCCTTGACTTAAGCGGCTATGATTTGGTGATTTCCGTAACAAGTGAGGCCGCCAAGGGCGTCATTACAAAACCAGACACTTACCATATTTGTTATTGTCTTACCCCCACAAGATATCTTTGGAGTGGACATGATATTTATTTTGGAGACCCTCTTTTAAGATTTATTTCAAGACCGGTAGTTTCTTATTTAAGGCGCTGGGACAAAATTGCAGCCCAAAGACCGGATAAAATGATTGCAATTTCTACTGCCGTAAAAAAAAGGATTAAAAAATACTATGGACGTGAATCTGAAATAATTTTCCCTCCCGTAGAGCTAAATAAATTCAAATTGAAAAATCCGGGCAGCAATAAAAGAGAGAATTTCTTTTTAGTTGTTTCAAGATTGGTTCCTTACAAAAGGACGGAACTTGCCATTTCTGCTTTTAATGAGTTGGGTCTGCCACTTGTAGTAGTTGGGGAGGGAAGTGAAGAAAGAAGACTAAAGGCGATGGCGAAGGATAACATTGAATTTGTAAGTCAATTGACAGACGCCAAGCTGGCAGATTACTATAAAAAGTGCGTTGCTTTAATCTTTCCGCAAGAGGAAGATTTTGGAATAGTAGCACTTGAAGCACAAGCAGCAGGTGCCCCGGTTATAGCTTTTAAGGCAGGAGGAGCACGAGATACGGTGATAGATGGGAAAACCGGTGTTTTTTTTGACAGACAGGAAAAGAAAAGTCTTGTGGATGCGGTCAATAGATTTGATAAAATGAATTTTGATCAAAAAGAAATAATTAAGAATGCAGAGAAATTTTCCAAAGAGAGATTTAAGAGAGAAATACTAGAGTTAATAAAGATATGAATGATGTAAAATCTCATCTCTACGCTCTTATTTTTTGCGGCGGCGGCGGCACGCGTCTTTGGCCGTTTTCTCGGGAGGCAAGGCCTAAACAGTTCTTAAAAATAAAAGGAAGAAAAACACTTATTAGGCAAACTTTCGAGAGGGTTTTGCCGATTATCCCCGTTGAGCGTGTCTTTGTAGTTACGGTTCCCGAGTACACTGATGAGGTTGCTGAGGAACTTTCTGAAATTCCAAGGAGCCAGGTTTTGGTGGAGCCTGCAAGGAGAAATACAGCCATGGCAGCAGGATTGGGAGTTGTTGCCATTAGCAAAAAGGACCCCGAGGCAATAATTGCCAATATTTGGTCAGACCATCTGGTTGAGAATGAAACTTCCTATAGGAAATCTCTTCTGGCGGCGGCAAAAGCGGCCGCTGACGGGCAAAATTTGGTTACAACAGGACTTCCCCCGACTCATCCTCATACTGGTTTAGGATATGTTAAAAAAGGGCGAGTTCACGATATCATAGAC